>NZ_ATYG01000017.1:0-64766 GCF_000427565.1 Carboxydothermus ferrireducens DSM 11255 | reverse complement strand
AATATCAGCCATTGCTAGCATCCTTTCTATACCTCCTGTTCGTATTGGTCTACAAACAAGAGGTTATTAGATTTTGGGACTGCTGGCAATGGTTTTTTTTTACTATTCCTAACTCTGCACTTTTATCTTGCCAAACTCTGCACTTTTATTTTGCCATAAACAATGTAATATTGCTCCCATCAATTTTTGTAGAGAAGGATGTAAATATATTTCAGGTTCTTCTAACAAAAATATAACATTGTCATTGCTATTCATTTCTTGATATGCTTGCAATAAAGATAAAATGTAGATACTTCTTACCCCTGCCCCAACATTTGATAAATCCAATTTCTTACCCAAATTGGAATCAATTATTTTTGTTTTAATTGATAATGACTTCTCTAAATTGCTTGTGGGATCAATAATTATTTTAAAATTTTGTTGAGAATAGTTATTTTGAAAAAATCTATTTATTGTTTCAGAAACTCCTCTTGAATTTATATCCATTTTATTTTTTATTAATTTTTCCAAATCTCTGAGGCTTAATTCTTGTATATTTTTCCTATGTATTTCATCAATACATCTTTTGCAATTGTCTAATACACAAGAATCGCAAGAAATTTCTTCGTTAGCTCTATTTATATTTAAAATGAATTTTGAAAATAATTCATTTGTAAGCGTTTTTGCTTTTCCATTACCTTCTTCTTCAAAATTCCTATCATCATCAATAAATGCTATTCTTGGTAAAAATTTTTTTAAATCACTAATATTATTTAAATCAGCATCATAATAATTAGACTCCATATTATTTTTATTAACCTTACAAATAATTGTTATTTCATTTTCTATTATTTTAAATTTGTCTTTTATTGCCTTTAGCCATATATTGTATACTTCCCTGCATTCTTCATCACTTTGTATTTCTTCAAAACTTTTTCCAGATATTAACTCTTCTCTTTTCGTTTTGAAATCATTAAAGCTATCCTCTTGAAAATTAGTTCCAGCCTTTACATGATTAAAATCATTGGCATTTGATGGTATTTTTAGTATACCTATCTTGTTATCAAAAATAAAATTTTTAAAATCATCTTCTTCAAAATAAATTATTCCTTTTACCTCAATTTCACCAGAATCTTTGTGAAAATCCTCAGGTTTTACTTGGTAATCCCCGGCTAGTAACCTTATTGCATTAATTATTGCACTTTTGCCAACGTTATTTTTTCCAACAAAAATCATGGCATTTGTAATTTCGTTTATATTTAGTTCTTTAATGGAACGAAAATTTTTTATTTTTAATTCTTTTATTTTCAAATTACCTTCCCTCCCACCACACTAAATAATATACACCAATAATATGATGAATTTTGATTGCTCCCTTATCTATTAAAATGGTTTATAGCAAGAAGGCAAAATCCTTCATGCCAACGTACTAAAATGATAGAAAGCTAAGTTTTTCTGGAAAAGGCTATCTCCTTCTATTCAGTTCGACTGCCTATACGAAAGTCGTCCTTCCCGACATAAAACTGTGGCCGGTCACGGTCGATAGAGTGGTCGTGCTTCGAGCACCTTAGTTAAATAAGGCTGACCGCCGAGCTACAGTTGTTAATCTCCAAAATAAATTAGGAAGGTAGTAAATGCCCTATCTGGCAGAACTTTGGAGAACTGATATTCACCATTTACGCCAGCTTAAGCCAGACTCAGATCTAATCCAAAAATTTAAAAATTTAATCCGTGACCAGGACACATTAATACGGGAAGCTACTCGTTTAACCAACCGTTTAATCGCCTGTTTAAAAGAATATTTTCTAGTAGCACTTGAGCTTTTTTCCAAGCCTACTTTACTAGCTGCTATAGATTTTTTAAAACTTTATCCTACATTGGAACCTGCACAATAAGCTTCTGTACCAGAATTAGCGGCTTTCTTAAAATCTTATAAACATCCAAAACCCAATCAGACAGCTATAGCAATTTATTAAAAATTTTTTAAAAATTTATTCTACAAAATTTTTCCGATTCCTTGTGCTATTTTGCCATTTTTTGTCGTTAAAATTTTACATAATTCGACATTTTAAAATTTACCTTATCTTGTAAAAACTTGAGCTGATATTATTTCCAAAAATAAACCTTCCTATTTAGCCACTTTTTACAAAATCTCTTTTAAAAAAATTAAACCGGCGGGAAAGGGCCCGATCTGGGAGTTAGAGATTGGAGGTTAGAGGCTGGAAAAATAAAAAGCCCCGGGTAATTCCAGGGCTTTTCGCACTTAGATGTTGGCATAGAAGGTCTGGTCGTTGAGGTAGTGGTTAAGGTTTTATATCTACTCTGGTCCAAAAATATCCCACTCACCACTTCGATTTACTACCACTTTTCAAGCCACTATTTATACAGCAATTCACGAAATGTTAAGGACTCTCACTATTACTTGATGTATTCCTAATTAGCGGCGGGAAGCAGTTAAATTAACGCTGGCACTCAAACTTAATAAACTTCTTTTCTACTAAGTCATTTAAAGCTTTTTCAATCTCCTCGTCGGTAAAATATGGTTTTAGCACTTTAAACTTTTTAATGATACCATCTTTACTCAAATTACTGTCATTGATAGCTATATAAATCAATGTTGAACGTAATTCCAATTCTCTGGCAGTTAAATTTCCAAATGCCTCAACTGCTTGTTTTATATTACTCATATAATCTTTTATAAAACTTTCAGCTTCTTTAATTATTTCCCCGCTTCTGCTCCCAACTTTTATTTCATATCCAAATTTCTTGGATGGCTTTACTTTAATCCCATCTAACGCGGCAACAAAACTAATATCTTCTGCAAGCTCATTGCTATAAGGCCCATAAGTATACAAAGAAAATTCATAACCGGTGGGAACATTAAATAATTCCGTTAAAATATATACCATTTTTTGAATAACCGTTTTGCCAATTTGTGGCGACACCTTTTGTAACTCTTTAACTAAATATATTATTAAACCATATTTATTCCAAGTAATCTCGTTCATGTTATTTTTTCCCCCTTCCAATTGTCGCTTTAATTATCTCCTTAGCATTTTTCACCTCATCTATAGGAACAAAAATTCTTTGTTGCATAATCGGTTTTAAATTCCTAATAATATTTGAAATACTTGATAACGGAACAGTTTTCTTGTTTTCCGTATCAATACATATTGCAATATCCATTTCACCTAACTTATACCATGATTGCTCAGCCCTATCAACAAAATAACAAATATTTTTCTCTTTAAATTTTTGCTCTATTTTACCTATCGCAGTTAATTCCTTTTTCGTAGGAATTTCCAGCGTGCTATAAACATTTCTAAAATGATTTCTATTTAAAAAAACCTCTCCCTCTTCCTTGGCTATCCTTCGTGATATAATTCCGAGTACCTTCCAATCATCCCATTTTAAATACTTTTGCAAATTTTCTTTTGTATCAGGAGGAGGAAATTTATCTTTTTCAGTAATATTTAAATCATTTTTTTGTTCCTTTTCAAGTAAAATTTTCATTAACTTTATTATATGATAATCATAAGCCCTACGTGTATGGTGAAAATAAACTTGCGTAAACATCTGATAGCGAGCTAAAATTAACGCTTCAGCAACATGCACCCCTCCTTCTTCAACTGCAAGAAGAGGAGCACCTGTTTCTTCATTTATACCTATTGTCATTGAAATAATTAAACGATCTAAATCATACTTTCCATAGGCAACTCCACAATGATACGAATCCCTTAATAAATAATCTGCCCGGTCAGCATCTAACTGGCTTGAAAGTAAATCCCTCCAGATAAGCGCTCCATCTTTTGGCAAACTTCCTTCAATAAATCTGGCAACCTGTTCCGCAGTAATTTGATAATTTTTTTGATTTATTGGATGTTGTTCAATAACCTCTTTAAAAAAATGTCTAATTATTGCTGCGGAATAGTGCTCATGTTTATACGCTTTATTAGTTTTCGGATTGGTTGGCATTAAATCTTCCCCCGCATGGGAAAAAGGAGGGTGGCCAACATCATGAAGTAAACACGCAATCCTTAATAATGCCAGATCTCTTTTAATCCCTGCTTCATTATAATTTAATTCCTTTTGTAGGAATAATAAATCTTTTTCAATTATTGCATTAAACATTTTAGTTGCCGCATGCATTACTCCCAATGAATGTTCAAAACGAGTATGCATTGCTCCAGGATAAACCATATCTGTCCATGCCAATTGTTTAATCCTGCGAAGTCTTTGAAAAATCGGATGGTTTATAATCTCCCTTTCCCATTCATTAATCTTTATAAAACCATGAATCGGATCTCTAATTTCATAATTTTTCACAACACAACACCACCAAAAGCTATCGGATTAATTTGTTAATTTACTCATTTATTTACTTTTTCTATCTATTTTTTACTTTTCCTTCTATCACTTAAAGTATTTTTTCTGCCTAACTTAGTGCCCATTTCCTAAAGAGAACCCGCGGATTTTACCAGGTTTTGTTGCATTTAAGCATTGGTTAGAGCCTAAAAGTAGGGATCGTAGATATAGCCTGGGTAGGTCTTGTAGCCGCCCCTGGTCCAGAGGGTTACCCGGACCTTATCCCAGACACCTTCCCGGCCAAGGTAGCGCATTTTGTAGCCTTTTTTCAATGTTGCCAGGAGTTTGCCGTTTGGCGCTACCCGGAGGTTCGTGGTGGCGTAGGTGAGTTGTACCATCTTTCCTATGTACTTACCGTACCTATCGCCGGTGGTGTCTTTGGCGGGAGGGGAGGAGGTTTTTTGGAAGGTTGTGGTCATGACTTTTTTGGTGATGTTGCCGGAGGTATTTTTTATTTGTACCTTAATCGGATTGGGGCCTTCCGATAGTGTTACGATAGTGCTCACCTCAGCATTTTTTGTTCCGACCGCAATGACTTTACCAGCGATGTTCACACTTTCAATTTTGTCGTTATCGGTGGCTTTTACGGTTACGGTTACAGAGTATGGCAATTTTTTGCCGCAGCGAAACTTACCCATTTTTAACAACCCCTTGTATTTGATACTTAAAAAGGAGCGGGTTTTTAACCGCTCCTTTTTAAAAATTTTCTGGTTTCAAGACCATATTTAAATTTACTTTGTAAAAAACCCCCGGGCTTAAACCCGGGGGTTTTGAAGTTACTGGATAGGTGCTAAGGTCCAGAAGTTGGGGTCGTAGATGTAACCGGTGTAGGTCTTGTAGCCGCCATTGCTCCAGATGGAGACCCGTACCTTGTTCCATACACCTTCCCGGCCGAGGTAGCGCATCTTGTAACCTTTCTTCAAGGTTACCAGAAGCTTAGCATTGGCCTGCGGCGCTACCCGGAGGTTGGTCTTGGTGTAGGTGAGTTGCACCATCTGTCCTACGTACTTGCTGTATTTGTCGCCGGTATTGGTATTGCCGCCATTGTTGTTGGATGGAGGTGTTACCGGTTTTTCATATTTTACAGTGATGGTCTTGGACGCAACGTTACCAGCAAGGTCAGCAGCTTCGACTACGATAGTGTTATCACCTTCGGTAAGGTTGACGCGTACTACTTTATTTACTTCAGCTGCAGGTGCTACAAGAGCTACAGCAGCATTATTAACGGCTAATGCAGCAACCTTATCGTTATCACTTACTTTAACAGTTACATCAACATAGGGTACTTCAACTTTTTCGGGAGCTGTTACGGTAATTACTGGAGCTTGAGAATCTACAAATACGTCAGATTTAATTTTGGCTATGGTTTCGTTCGCTACATCTTTTAATTCTACGATAATGTCTCCAGTTGCATTGGATTGGATATAAGTAGTGACCTGACCATTGCTATCAAGGGTTAATTCTTGGCTTACACCAGCGCCAGATAATTTAACAACATAACCAGCAAGTGCTTTACCATGGGCATCTTTTGCAGTTACCGTTATAGCTTTTGGAACAGCAACAGTTACTTTATCCGAGCTTACTGTTACTACAGCAGGTTTTACATCAAAAGTTGCGACTTTTATGCCATTTACTTTTACATCAAATTGCGGTGCTGCTTTGGCATCTTTATTATATTGTGCCAAAATCACAAACTCATAAGTTGAAGCACCTTGCTTATCACTATCTGTTGCTATAGTTTTTCCATCTTTTTGATATACGCTTAATACACTCAAGGTATTGGTATTTTCGGAATCTTTTACAATTGCAAAATCAATTGGGAGTTTAATTTCTGCATTATTTCTTGGATCATAAATTACTGCCTTGATCGATTCTTTCACACTATCCGTTATTACATTATCGCTTGGTGTTAATACAACTTTGGGTGCTACAACATCAATTTTAACTGTTCCAAAGCTCTTTCCATCATTTGATGTTACAGTTATTGTTAGTGTACCTGGTTTGCTTACATTAAGGTTCCCTAATGTAAAGCTACCAGTAGAGTCTAATGTTACATTATTCAAATCAGAGAGGCTATTTTGTGAAATGGATGCTGTAGTGTCAGAATGTTTTAAACTTACTTTGAAACCAGTTCCGGAAACTACATTGGCACCATCTTTAACTGTAATTTTTACATTTTCAGCATAATTAGCAAGTAGTGCTGTTTTATCAGCAGTTACTGTATACTTTTCATATCCAAGGAATGTATATGGAACTTTAGCCCATGTTTCATATGTTCCATCAGCAAGTTTCTTCATAATGATAATATTTGTTGAGCCAGGGGTATCAGCTTTAATCGTTGCGCTATAATTACCGTCAGTAATATTTGTTACTGTTCCATCGACTATTGTATCCTTACCAATTACCTCAGTTGCATCTTTAAACGTACCATCGCTACCTTTTACTTTAATGTCTGTTTTATTATCAAACGCAATAATGGCGTTATTGATAGGATTTCCATTTACGTCTTTAACAGTTACAGTAAGTGCGGTTTCCTGATCATAAATTGATTGACTTACCGATACAGTAGGTACATATCCTTTTACTGGAATCGATACTGTTTTTGTTACCCAAGTATCAGTTCCATTTACAGTGACTTTTGCATTTACAGTAATGTTCACGCTTCCACCAATTTTAATAGTATTAGTTGCTACCGTCATTGCACCAGCTTTAAGTTCAATATTATTCACTGGAGTCATCCCAGCTCCTGATGCACTTACATAAACTGCCTTAATGGCTGAATTACCTGAAGTAAAATCATAACCTTTTTGATCAAAAATAGTTAATGTAACATTAGCTGGAGAATTTACTGTTAATTCAGTTTGGTCTGGCACTACATTTATAACATCATTACCATTGACCGTTATAGAAGTTTCAGCAACATAGTCAAAGTATGCTGTCTTCCCACTAATAATGCCTGTATTTAATGCATAAATTGTAACCTTTGCGGTTCCAGTTCCTTTAAAGACAATTCCGCTTAAATTTGGATTCACTCCATCGAATCTTAAAGCGATTTTATCGTATACCTTATTACCAACCGAATCAGTTCTTACATCCGAGCTAGTATATGGAACAGAAGGTGTGGTTGAATACTTAATAAATTCACCTTTTGTTCCAATACTTTCAGCAACCGGTACACCTTCAATTACTACAAAATAAGTAGAACCAGAAACGGACTTATCTCCATCTTTTAACGATTTTAATGTTAGAGTATAGTCTCTGCCTTCATAGGCAGTCGAGGAAGCCAAAGTAGCAGTTGCAGTTTTTCCAGAAACGGTTAATTCATAATAACCAAGATCCCTCAATACAAACAAATATTTTCCGGCAACTTTGGGCGTAATGTAGAAGTTGACCGTGCCATTTTCTGCAACACCAACAGTACCCAGTTTTATATAATATTATTATTATCTGTTACATTTTGATAAGGCATATTACCATTACTGTAATAGACCTCAAATGGGCTTAACGAAACACTAGTAGCAACCTCATACTTGGCTGTTTGTTCATTATATTTTGTTACAACACCACTTAACTTTACTTCTTGTCCAATTACAGGCGAAGCAATAGATTGAGTGCCATCAAACTTAAAGCCATGGTATATATATTTAACTGTAGTTCCCTTTGAGGATGAAGCAACAACTGCAAATATTACATCTAAATCTTTATAAGCATTACTATTTAAGTCAACAACAAAAGTTCCTGTCGTCCGATTAACTTCTGCATTCAAAACAGGATTTAAGATATATGGGTCACCTGTAATTTTCGGATCATTTCCTAAAACATAAACATCTACTACAGCATCTTTATCCGTAATACCCTCGATTGTCGTAACCGATTGCCCCACATAAAGGGTTGATGTTTCAGGTTTAGTAATTGTTAGCGTTGCTTTACCATCTGCATTAACAGCTAAAGTAGCAAGAGGATTATTAATTGTCAGTGTACCAGTTGCTAATGTGTATGCCTTTCCGGTATTATCAATATATTTAATTTCATAATTTTTGTAATCAGATAAGGGGTTAAGAGCAATTGAACCTGAAGCTGTATCATTAATATTTGTTGTTTTCATATAATTAATAGTGCCAGCTTCATAATATGAGCTACCATTATTAAGATAAACCGCTAAAACAGAATTATTTTCTAAATAAGTCGCTGTAACAGACATTTCTTCGGGAATTGGTCTTGTAATTGGAGCAATCAGTACATTTGTAACAGCTGGAATCCCTACATAAAATTTAGGAATAGTTAAAATATTAACCGTATAAGCCAATCCATCAGTTAATGTTGCAGTTAAGTTATAAATGCCAGCTGGTGGATTATTGCTGCTACTATCTTTAAATTGAGTATAACTAATTTCTACTGTTCCATTAATATCAAAATTGGTTGGAACAGTATATGTTGCTTCATACACCGCCGCACCAGCAGATAATTCTAGCTTTATAGTGTAAACACCACTAGAAACATCTGGAAAATCCGTAAAACCTGAAAGTACAACTTTATCACCAGAATCGCTTGTACTTAAATAATTGTTTTCAATAGTTGCCAATGGTGTTCCAGCACCAAACACCACTGCCGGCAACATGCTGAGAAGAAATGCTACGATGGTCAGGATTGCGATGGGCTTTTTGTGTTTAAATTTTGCCATCTTCTAAATTTTCCCTCCTTAAAAAATTTATTTTGGGCATAAACCCATTTTTGAAACCAGAAAGGTATATTTAATTGTTCTTCCCTTTCCCGGTCTTTCCCCCCTCTCATATGTAAACTTTCTATTGTTTACACTGTTAGGAACCCTTTAGAAGATTAGCAGGGTTCAAAACCTTTTAGACAATTTTAATAAATCGTTACCAGTATATGCCCGGAAGTTGTATTTATTACCTATTCGCCATGTTTTCCAATTTTCCTTCTATTTTATAACATATTTTTTATTTTTTTCTTTGTGTAGAATATTTTTCTTTTTTGCCAATTGACTGGAGAATTTGGAGACAGTTCATCTACTTATTAATTTTAGGGGGTCAATCCTTAGATGTCAACCATTTTCTTGTATTTTTGTATAGGATTTCCTTTATCTATTATATCAAAAAAATTATTTTTATCTTATTTATCTAAAATAAAAGACCCTCCAGGTATATAATCCTGGAGGGTTAAGCAGGAAAAAGCCCCGGGTAACCCCCGGGGCTTTTTAGTATTTAAGCTTTAGTTAATGCCCAGAAGTAGGGGTCGTAGATGTAGCCGGTGTAGGTCTTATAGCCGCCCTTCATCCAGATGGAGACTCTTACCTTGTTCCAGACCCCTTCCCGGCCGAGGTAGCGCATCTTGTAACCTTTCTTTAAGGTTACCAGGAGCTTGCCGTTAGGCGCTACCCGGAGGTTGGTCTTGGAATAAGTGAGTTTTACCATCTGGCCAACAAACTTGCTGTATTTGTCGCCGGTGTTAGTATTATCGGCCGGAGGTGCCGGCTTGGTATAAGTTACATCGGCAGTAGCGGTGGCAATATTGCCGGCAACGTCGGCAGCTTCGACGGTGATGGTATTCTTTCCTTCTTTCAGGGTTACGGTTACTACTTTGTTTACTTCAACCATAGGTGCTACCAGTTCGATCCGCTGGCCGTTCACCAGCAGTCCGGCGACCTTACCTTCGTCGGTAACTTTGATGTTCACATCAACGGTTTCCTTATCGGTGGTAGCCGGAGCTTCAATGGTGATTACCGGCTTCTTATCGTCTACAACAAATTTAGCGGTGATTGCGGGTTTGGCGATATTGGCATAAGCCGGTGCATCAACCACAATCTTACCGGTAGCAAAGGGCATTACGGTAAAGATTACTTTGCCATCGGCATCGGTTGTACCGGTAAGGGCAACTCCGGTGCCGTTTAAGGTTACGGTAGCATCTTTAATCGGGTTGTCGTGAGCATCTTTTAAGGTAGCTTCAACGGCATTGTCGCTTCCTACCGCAACTTCGGTTTTATTTACGGTAAGGACCGCCGGTTTTACGGTAAGTTCGGAAACCTTAATGCCGTTTACCAAAAGCTCTAATTTTCCGTCATAGCCATAGGAAGCATTCTTCGTTGCTAAAACGGTAACTTTCGCCGGTACTCCGGTGTTATAAGCGCTGCTATTAACACTCTTTAAAGCGTTGCCGCTTTGGTCGTAGACGCCAAAGGTAGCGGAATTGTCGTAAACGCTTAAGGTTACGGTAGTGTTAGCTGTAATTTCGGTATTATCTACCGGGCTGTAAACGGCATAGCTTACCGCTTCTTTCTGGCTGTCGGTAAGGATACCGTCAACGGGTGCAAAAACTTTAATTACCGGCAGCTTGACATTTACCGTGAAAGTACCGTATTTCTTGCCGTCGGTAGAAATTACCTTAAAGTTTATGGTACCCGCTTTGGTCAAGCTTCCCAGACTTACGGTGTATTTGCCGTTGGTATAGGTGACACCGTTTACGGTCTGGCCGGTACCGTTTAAATCGGTGTAAGCGACATTTACATTATCGGTTACTCCGTAGGCTCCTTCTTTAACGGTAAAGGACACTTCGGTATCATAACCGGCAATTAAGGTTGCTTTTTCCGGCGTTACGGTATAGACGTTGCTGCCCAGAACCGGATAGGTAAGCCGGGCTTTCTTGCCGCTGGGGTCAACCACATTTACCACAAAGTTTGTTACATCGGTTAAGGCGCCGGAAGTAAAGTTATACTGGCCATTGACGATGTTAGTAATTCTGCCATCAACAGTTCCGGAATACGGACCGGAAATAGTAACAGTTGCGTTGTTTATCGGCGTACCGTTTTTATCGGTAACGGTTACTTTGGGAGTAACAGTTGCACCGTAAACCAGGTTAGCTACCGTTGCCGCATCCAGGGTTGCTTTTAAGCCATCGACCGGAATGGTCAGGGTTTTTGTTTCCTGGGTGTTGTCGGTTAAGGTCGCCACAACGGTTACGGTAACATCTCCCGCCTGGGAGGGGTTGATGTTAAAGGTGTATTCGGCTTTATTGCTATCGCTGGCGCTGACGTCAGGACCGGTTACGGTAACCTTAACGTCTTTTAAAGTAGAACCGGTATCGCCATAAACTTTGTTGTTGACATCCTTTACATAAACCGCAAGGGTTGTGGTTGTATCCGCAGCCAGTGAAGTTACATTGGTAAAGACATTTACCTTAGCAGCCGGGTTTACCGGAATGTTTAAGGTTCCCAGAAGCTCAGCGTTGTCCGCATAAAGACCATTGGCAAAATCTACCGAATCTTTCTGATAATAAGCTTTGACCGTTAAGGTTCCGCTGGTGTCCAGCAGCTTTAAGCTGGCAAGGTTTAAGATACCGTCGGTATCTTCTATTGCAACTTTGGTGTAGTAGGCGCTGTCAATTACAGTTCCGTAAATGGTACCAGATACACTGTTTTTATCAATTTTTACACCGCTTAACTCGAAGTAATAGGTGCCGCCGGAGACGGTTACAGCCGGCTTGGCAGTAAAGGTAACGTTGTTGTCAAAGCTGCCGCCGGTAAGGGCGGTTTTATCGGCGGTTACCGTCAGGGTTTGGGGAGCGACGGTAATTTCTTCGTATTTAACGAAGCCAGTGCCATCGGTATTAGCGGTTCCCAGGACATAGGTGCCGGCATAGGTGAAAACGGGAACGCTGATGGCAAAGCGGCCGGTGTCGGTGACGGCACTGGTATAGTAAACACCCGCAACCGATTCATGCTGTAAAACCATTTGCCGGCCTGCCGGAAGGCCTTTGATGGTCCCCCCAAGAATTACGTTGGTGTCTCCTACTTTGTAGCTGCCCCGAGCATCGGGGGTGTACTCATAGCGAGAAAGGACGGTTACTACGTTGGAAACATCGGTGCCTTCCTTGACCTGGAAGGTGTAGTCCCCTTCTTTGTCAAAGACATAATTTTTGGCAAAGGTACCGTCAGCAAGAGTGCTGGTAAAAGTTTGTTCGGTACCACCTGCCGGGGTGTAGACAATTGTTACAACCCCTTTGTTGCCGTAAATGTCCACCACACTACCGGAGACCAGGGTAGCAGTGGTGCCCGGCCTTACCGTAGTCGGGCTAAGGGTTAAGACGTACTTAGCCGGCGTACTGGCCAGGACAAAAGCGGGGAGCATGGTGAGTAAGAACGCTGCCATCGTGATAATCGCAATGGCCTTCTTCCCCTTGAGTCTTATCATTTCTTTCCCTCCTTAAAAATTTTGTATATTTATTTAAAAATACGGAACCCTATGTAAGATTTTAGATATTTTGGATATTAAGGCTATTATAGATTTATTAGACTTTTTTTATCACATTTAAATTTTAAAGCATCCTCCAGTAGACTGTCAATTGTTTTTAGGCTGTAAGGCTTATTTTTAGCTTTTAATTAGGCGTAATTTACTTTATTTTTCTCTTTTCTGCGGTTAATTTGCTTTAAGGATTTTTTTAAGCCAATGGTATTCGACACCATTTTTAATATTTCGATATTTTAGAGAGTTACTGCCGCTGGTTTTCTCTTCCATCATAATATTCGTAAGCTTTGAAAATTTTCGGGGGGTTGTTTGGGGAGAAAGTTAAATTTTGCAGTTGTTTTCAGGGGAGACTTTCCTGCGTAATTTGGGAGAGAATCCGTCCGGTTACCTCCGGGGATGGAAGAGATACTTTGGTCAAGGAATTTAACTTCATGGCGGGAAGCTTAGAAAAGATATCCAGGAAAACAGGTAAAGTAAGGTTGGTTTTTATATTTTGAACGAGAAAGGAAAGATGCCCGGGAACTTTCCACATTTCTCCGGGCAACAATAATTTTTGGACCAGGGCCTTTACCAGGTCGGTGTCGTTGATACGCCTGCCGGAAAGAGTATCTTCAAAGATGGAAATTACCGGTACCGTTTCACCCTGCAGGTTTACGCTGCCCAGGCGGCGGGAGAATTGTTCGACTACCGTCTGGTCGATGATGATGTAATGGGGGATTTTGGTGTTAAAGGCTTTTTCCAGGGTTCTGGTAAAGGTGGATAAACCTTTCCGGGCATAGATTTCCCCGGTGGTGAGGGTTTCTCCGGGCAAAAGGGTACAGGTAGGCATGGTAAGAAGGGCCGGGATTTTGGTTTTGGGGTTGTAGGTGATGATGGTGATAGCTTTTAAGCCGCCCTTTTCGGTCCAGAGGAGGAGGATGTTCTGGTTTGGGCAAAAAGGGGCCGGAGGAGTAGGCTCGGGACTGGGGACAGGATAGTTTTTAATTCCTTCTTTAACGTGAAGTGGGACAGCAAGGGTAAGGCCGGTGGTTTGTTCTTCATAGCGGGTTTTTATAATAGTTTTTTTAAGGTCACCGGTTTTTACAGGAGTAGTAATAAATATGGTAATGAACAGTGCTGCTATAAAAAAGAAAAACCTTTTCAAAATAAAAACCCCCTTTTGGCCTCTAAGTAATAGTTTGGGCCGGGCAAGGGGGAAATATACGGTATTGGTGGTAAGTGATAAGTGGTTGGTGGTAAGAAAAAAAATCTCAACCCACAACCTACTACAGAGCACCGATAACTTTTTTGTAGGGTTAAGTTCATTCTGTAGAATAAATTGTTTGAAATGCCATATTTATGGTATTATTAAATCAAGAGGTGATAACCATGAAAAAAAGCGTAAAAATATTGCAACTAAAGCTTCCTTTTGACCTTGATAAAAAGTTAGCTGAACTTGCAAAAAAGAATCAAACCAGCAAAAATAAGATAATTATAGATTTACTTAATAATCAAATAACGGGATTAGAAGCGAGAAAATTATTAGATGAAATTAAAAACGAAATAAAACCAGAAGATGCACCAGACTGGTTTAATAAGCCTGCTTCTGAATATATTAAGGAGTTAAGGAGTGATGGATAGTTGCCGCCTCAGCTCAAATTAATAATTATTGGGTTATAACAAATAATAAAAAAGATTTTTCAAGTGTTAAAGCTATAACTCTTCTTGAACTAAAATAATACTATAAAAAAATCTGCCAAAGGTGGCAGATTTTTTATTTTACATCTCAATGCTGATTATTTCTTTTGCTGAGCATATCCCACATGGCTAAAGCTTTGCCGGTACCGAGGGCAACACAGGATAAGGCATCAGGGGCTACAAAAGTAGGCAGGCCGGTTTCTTTGGCAATTAGCCGGTCAAGACCGTTAAGTAACGAGCCACCGCCGGTCATAACAATACCGCGGTTGACAATGTCAGCAGAAAGTTCCGGTGGAGTGCGCTCTAAGACTTCTTTAACGGCATTTACTACAGCAACTAAGGGCTCGGTTATTGCCTCGTGGATATTGAGGCTTGTTACTTCCACATTTTTAGGAAGGCCGGTTAAGAGATCGCGTCCGCGAATTTCCATTTTTTTAATTTCCGTTCCTTCGGGAAAGGCAGTACCAATTTCGATTTTTACTTCTTCCGCTGTTTTTTCCCCGATTAAGAGGTTAAACTCTTTTCTGATGTACTTGACGATGGCATCGTCAAACTTATCGCCGCCAACCCTTAAGGATTTGCTTACCACAATACCTCCCAGGGATAACACGGCCACGTCGGTAGTCCCGCCGCCTATGTCCACGACCATAGAACCGTACGGCTCGGAAATATCAAGCCCCGCTCCCAGAGCTGCAGCGATGGTTTCCTCGATGACTTCCGCTTCCCGGGCGCCGGCCTGCTTGGCCGCCTGCTTTACCGCCCGTTTTTCCACGTCGGTGACCCCGGCGGGAATACTGACCATAATCCGGGGTTTAAAGAAGAGAGGCCTCCCGCCTAAGGCTTTGGTAATAAAGTAGCGAAGCATTTTTTCGGTGGTGTCGTAATCGGCGATAACCCCTTCTTTAAGAGGGCGGATAGCCACGATGTTCCCGGGAGTGCGACCGAGCATTTTTTTGGCTTCTTCGCCGACAGCGATGATCTGTCCCGTATCCCGGTTTACCGCCACCACGGAAGGCTCGCGTAAAACGATACCTTTACCTTTAACATATACAAGCACATTGGCAGTGCCTAAGTCTACCCCGATATCGGTACTCCAGTTAAACATTTATGTAAAACCCCTTTCGGTAGAATGGTCAATTTTTTATCATAAAAGCAACAGGAGTCGCAACGGCAAATCTGCTTGTCTAATAATGAGCTAAAAAATAGGATTTTGTCAAATATTATTTTATTCTACCTCCAGGGGAAAAAATCCTGCAAATTTAGAGTTATTTGGCCATGTTTTTATATTTTTTGCGGGTAGCCTCACCTCCCCGGATGTGCCGCTCCGCTTTGTTCTGTTCGAGAATTTTTTTTATTTCCCCGGCCAATTTTTTATCTAATGCAGGGAGGCGCTCGGTTAAGTCTTTATGGACGGTGCTTTTGCTGACCCCAAAAACTTCGGCGGTTTTCCGGACCGTTGCTTTATTTTCTAAGACATAATAGGTAAGCTTTAAAACCCGCTTTAAAATGTATTCCTGCATTAAAAGACCTCCCGCGCATGGCATTGGTTAGTAAATACTATGCGGGGAGGTGGGGTTTTAGAAGTTTTCTTTTTGGCCTAAAGGTTTATGTTTTCAATCTTCTTAATTAAATCTGGAATATCTCTTTTAATTGTTTCCCAGATAATTTTTATACTTACCCCAAAATACTCATGAACAAACAAGTTTCTCATTCCAATCATCGATCTCCATGGTATCTCCGGATAAAGGGCTGTTATTTTTTCGGGAATTTTATTCGCTGCTTCCCAATTATTTCTAAATTTCTTACTACGGCATCAATGGTTTTACTGTCTAACATAAATTCATCATAAGTAATATTTTTCGTATAATCCAATATTTTTTTCGCTGATTCTAAAATATCAGATAAATATAACTTATAATCCCTCAATGATAATGGCCTCCCGTAAAATATTTTCCATGATTACTGGCTTTATAGCATCAAAAGTTCCAAGGTCTACTTTCCTTTTAAAAAGTTCTTCGAGGGCGTTTTTTAATTCAACAAATTGAAAGATAGTAACTGGCTCAGCGAAATCAATCAATAAATCAATATCACTGGCTTGACCTGCTTCATCCCGGACAAAAGAGCCAAAAAGTCCAATTTTAGATACATTATAGGTTTTTAGTAAATTTTTATTTTCTAAAAGCTTATTTAAAATAAAGTTTTTATCTTCCACAAGTAATCACCTGCATGCTTACTATTTTCTTACTTTTAGTATATTTTTGGTCAAAGCCGTATTTTTTGCCCATTTAATATAAATTCGTACATGGGGCCGGCGCCGGCACTATGAACTTTAGCAGCTAAAGCTACCTCTATACTTACACCTATTTATATAAAATAATCTTAGTTCCGGGGTAGTAGTGGCTTAAAATTTCCCGATAGTTTTTGCCCTTATCCGCCAGAGCCGCCGCTCCCCGCTGGCAGAGGCCGACCCCGTGGCCATAACCCCGGGTGGTGAAGATGATTTTATCGCCCCGGGTGCTTACGGTCATAATGGTTGATTTTAAACCCAAACGGTAGCGAATTTCTTCGGCTAAGAAAATACGGCTGCCAAGTTTAATCTTCTTTACCCGGCCGGTGCCGGTTCGTTCGCTGATTTTAACCGGCTTTGCGCCGGTAGATACGGCCAGGACCTGGAGGTCCGTTCCCAAAACTTTATCGATATAAGAAATTTTAAAAGTTTTCGTTTCCACCGGATAGTCGTTTTCCAGACACGTTACCGATTTTAAATAAGGAACATCGTAACCCCAGACATCTTTGGCCGCTTCCGTCTTTTGACCGCCGCAGGAAGCGTGGTAAACCGGATCAATTAGCTCACCGTTATATACCAGCACTTTACCCTTCGTAGAGTTGACCGCCCACTTTACGCGGGATAAATAATAGTAGTATTTTACCCCCCAGCGCTTTCTCAGCTCTTCCCCGGAAAGGTAAGCCTGGCTGTGGGTCGGATCGGTACACAGGTCCGCCCCGGGATGATATCCCCTGGTGTTCTGCGGAGATAAAATTCGCTTCAAGGTATAAGTTCGCGCCGCTATGGCCTGGGCTTTCAACGCTTCCAGGGGATAATTTGGCGGCATTTCGCCGGCAACAACCCCCACCAGATATTCTTCCAGTTCCACCGTCTCGATTTTACCGGTTTGGTGGTTGTACAGCTTTAAGGTTATCCCTTTTTCCGGCTTGATCTTTACCGGCTTCTCCTCTTCCTTCTCCTGCTTTACCGTATAAGCTGTCCACGCTACCAGCAAAATTAATATCGCAATTGCAATTTTTTTCATAATACTCACCCAATTTGGCATATTTTTATTAATAGTGTATACGCCAACGGGTGAGTTTATACATCTAAATCACAGGGCGATTTCTATAAACTCTTTAGGTGTAATGATTTTAATATTTTTATATGTTTTTAATTCCAGTAAATGCTGATCCCCGGTAACAATAAAGTCAGCTTCTCCGGCCTCTGCGCATTCCAATATTCTGTTGTCTGCCGGGTCATTATCGATTATTTCAATTTGTTCCAAAGGATAGACAAAGTAAACCCAAGGAAGCTCTACAAATTTTTGGACGATTTTCAGCCTTTCATCAACACTCCCCAATATTTTAAATTTATCCCGAACCAATACCCTGGAGTATTCACCTACAATTTCTTTGCTAACCAGTGGATAAAAACGGTTAAACACCCAGGCATCAAGAACTTTTGCAGGATAAGTGTTTCTTTTTAAAAGTCCAGATATAAATACATTGGTATCCACTACCGCCCGCATTTCCTTACATCCTCAATTTCTTTTAATACTTCTTCTTCCGAGATTTCATAATTTGCCGCCTTTTCCCGTACTTCCTCTAACATAGTTTTTAGTTCCATCATTTTTACTTTTTCCTGTACTTTCTTTAATTGTTCATATTGCCTGTAACTCATTATGACCCCTTTGGGCGCAGAACGATAGGTGATAACTATTACATCGCCCTTTTCAATTTCTTCTAAATATTCCCCTAAACGCGGTCTTAATTGATCAACTCCAATAATTTTTTCCATCCAAAACACCCCGACCTGAGATTTATTTTAACATTAATCTTAACTTTAATTTTAAGTTTTTTTTAAAATTTAAGCAAGCCAATTAACAAAGTTTGCGGAAAAATAAAAACGCCGGTAATTTATACCGACGTTTTAATCCCCAACCCTGTAAATTTTCGCTCCCAACCCCCGGAGTTTTTCTTCAAACCGCTCATAACCCCGGTCGATATGGAAGATATGGCCTACTTCGGTAACTCCATCGGCAACAAGGCCGGCTATAACCAGAGCGGCTCCGGCGCGTAAGTCGGTAGCTTTTACCCGGGCGCCGGTCAGGCTTTCTACCCCTTCAATGAAGGCGGACCGGCCTTCGATGCGGATTTTTGCTCCCATGCGGTTTAATTCGGTAACATGCATAAAGCGGTTTTCAAAGACCGTTTCGGTTACCACGGATATTCCCGGCACAGTAGCCAGCAGAGCCATCATCTGGGCCTGTAAATCGGTAGGAAAGCCGGGATAAGGCAGGGTTTTTATATCAAGAGGTTTTAATTTTCCGTCACTTCTTACCAGCAGGGCGTTTTGGTCTTCATCTTCAATTACTTCAGCCCCGGCTTCAATGAGTTTGGCAATGAGCGGGGTTAAGTGGTCGGTAATAACGTTTTCTACGATCACCTCTCCCTGAGTGGCCACCGCCCCGATCATGAACGTTCCGGCTTCAATGCGGTCGGGAATTACGGTATGGTTAACGCCATCTAAATCCTTTACACCGGTAATCCGGATGACTTTGGTTCCCGCACCCTTGATTTTGGCTCCCATGTTGTTTAAAAAGTTGGCCAAATCCACTATTTCCGGCTCTTCAGCGGCGTTTTCAATAATGGTTTGCCCTTCCGCCAAAACAGCGGCCATCATAATGTTTTCGGTAGCTCCCACCGAGGGAAAGTCGAGATAAACGGTATTCCCCTTTAACCTGGGTGCGGTAGCTTCGATGTAGCCATGTCCCATTTCTATTTTAGCTCCCAAAGCTTCAAAACCTTTTAAATGCAGGTCTATGGGCCGAGCGCCAATGGCACACCCTCCCGGCAGGCTTATCCGGGCCCGTCCGGTTCGGGCTAAGAGCGGTCCCATAACCAAAAAAGACGCCCGCATCTTGCGCACCTGCTCGTAAGGTGCTTCCGCCGACGTTATTTCCGGAGTATGTAAAACCACTTCTCCCTCGGAAAAGGTAAATTTCGCCCCCAATGCTTTTAAGACCTCAAGCATCGTATAAATATCGGTAAGTTCCGGAACTTCGGTAAGGCGAACGGTACCGCCGGTTAAAAGGGCTCCTGCTAAGATGGGCAATGCTGCATTTTTGGCGCCGCTTATTTTTACCCGTCCCGTAAGACGCTGCTTTCCTTCTATGACAAACTTTTCCATCTCTTTCCTCCTGCTTAATAGTTACCAAGCCACACGGGAATGCCCAGTTTAACCCCCGCACCCCCCGGCTTACTGGTAATGATAAGCTGATAGTTCACTTTTTCTCCCTTTATCATTATACCGGTATTTAGGGCCGGCGTATAGCCCAAAACCACAGTATTTTCGCCATTTTTTTCGATTTTTCTCACCGTTCCCCCGACTATTTTTTCCGGGCTCCTGCCGGTATAGGTAAACTCTAACAGGTAATAGCGTAGCCCCCGTTCTTCGGGTAAAAAAAGGTCCGGCCCGGCAATTAGACGTTCGTAACGGTTTTCCTCCGGCTGATACAATACCCAGTACTTTCTCCCTTCAGCAAAACACTCGGTTCCAAGGTCGGCAAAAGTAAAGTTATCATTCAACAGGTAAGCGAGCTTTTTTAAATCATCTTCGGGCCTTTTATTTATTTTACTGCCAAAAATAATTTTTAATTCCGGATTCTTTACTTCCGGTTTTCCCATGATTTTCTGGCAGAGTTCGTACTCCGGATAAGAACCGGTGGAAATAAAACTTACCGCCAATACCGCCAGCAAAAAAGCCGAAAGGATTTTTTTCATCGGTATCCCTCCGGCTAATAGTTTTGCCAAAATTAAGTAACAATAAAAAAGCGCACCTTTTTTGGTGCGCTCTTTTACATTTTTCCCGCTGCTTTTAAGCGGTTTAATGCCCGGCGCATGGCCAGTTCCGCCCGGAGCACGTCTATATCGGGGGTGCGTCTGGCAAGACGCTCCCGGGCCCGCTCTAAAGCCCTCTGGGCCCGCTCCACATCGATCTCCTCACCCCGCTCGGCGGCATTGGCCAAAACCACTACCTTGTTGCCCTTTACCTCCAAAAAGCCGCCGGAAAGGGCAATTTTTTCCGTTTTCCCCTCCACCGTATAGCGTAAAATTCCGATATCAAGGGAAGTAATTAACGGAGCGTGAAAGGGTAAAATACCAATCTCCCCTTCCACGCCGGGAGCAACCACGAAATCCACGTATTCGTTCGCCACTACCCGCTCGGGGGTGACTACCTCAAGCTTGATTTTATCCGCCATATTTATGCACTTCCTTCAAGCTCCCGGGCCCTTTCCACCACTTCGTCGATGGTGCCCGCCATGTAGAAGCAGGTCTCCGGAATATCGTCGTGCTTGCCTTCCAGGATTTCCTTGAAGCCCCGGATGGTTTCTTTCACCGGCACGTACTTCCCAGGCCGTCCGGTAAACGCTTCGGCCACGGTGAACGGCTGGGAAAGGAAGCGCTGCAGCTTCCGGGCCCGGGCCACGATCAGCTTGTCTTCGTCGGAAAGTTCATCCATACCTAAAATGGCGATGATGTCCTGCAGTTCCTTATAGCGCTGGAGCACCCGCTGCACGCCCCGGGCTACCTGATAATGTTCCTCCCCGACGATATGCGGGTCTAAAATCCGGGAAGTGGAGTCCAGGGGGTCCACCGCCGGATAAATCCCGAGCTCGGCAATTTGCCGGGAGAGAACGACGGTAGCATCCAGGTGCGCGAACGTTGTCGCCGGCGCCGGGTCGGTCAAGTCGTCCGCCGGCACGTAAACCGCCTGGACCGAAGTAATGGAGCCTTTCCGGGTTGAGGTAATCCGCTCCTGGAGCTGGCCCATCTCGGTCGCCAGGGTGGGCTGGTAACCCACCGCCGAAGGCATCCGGCCTAAAAGGGCGGACACTTCGGAACCGGCCTGGGTGAAGCGGAAGATGTTGTCGATAAACAGGAGCACGTCCTGCCCCTCTTCATCCCGGAAGTATTCAGCCATGGTAAGACCGGTCAACCCTACCCGCAAACGCACCCCGGGTGGTTCGTTCATTTGCCCGAACACCATGATGGTCTTATCCAAAACGCCCGCTTCTTTCATTTCGTGGTAAAGGTCGTTACCTTCCCGGGTCCGCTCGCCCACACCGGCAAACACGGAAATACCACCGTGCTGCTTGGCAATGTTGTTGATGAGCTCCATCACGATAACGGTCTTTCCTACACCGGCACCACCGAAAAGTCCGATTTTACCACCCTTTAAGAACGGTACCAAAAGGTCGATAACCTTAATCCCCGTTTCCAGGATTTCTGCCCGGGTGGACTGTTCTTCCAGGGGAGGAGCGGGCCGGTGAATGGGATAGTAGTGGTCGCTTTCCACCGGTCCCTTGCCGTCAATGGGTTCCCCGAGCACGTTTAACAGGCGTCCCAATACAGGACGGCCTACCGGAACGGTAATGGGCGCTCCGGTATCCACCACTTTCATGCCCCGAACCAGGCCATCGGTAGACGACATCGCTACCGCCCGGACCCGGTTGTTGCCCAGGTGCTGGGCAACTTCCAGCGTCAGGTTAATGGGCACTTCGGTGGGTGTGTCCTGGTCTTCGCTTCTTATTTTTAAGGCGTTATAAATGGGAGGAACCTTACCCGGTTCAAACTCTACGTCCACCACAACGCCGATAACCTGCACTACCCGACCTACGTTCATCAAATAACCTCCTTCTTTTAGGCCTCAAGGGCAGCAGCCCCGCCCACGATCTCGGCAATTTCTTTGGTAATCGCCGCTTGACGGGCACGGTTAAGCTGCAGGGTAAGCTTGGCAATCATTTCCGTCGCGTTTTCCGTTGCGGTATCCATGGCGGTCATCCGGGCACCATGCTCGGAAGCCTTGGATTCCAGGAGAGCCCGGTAAACCTGAACCTCAACGTATTTCGGTAGCAGGGTGTTTAATACCGCATCGGCGGACGGTTCAAAAATATATTCGCCACCCCCGCTCTCCTCGGCAGGAGATTCCAGCGGCAGCAGTTTTAATGTCTGCGGCCGCTGCACCAGGGGGTTTACAAATTCCGAAAATACCAGGTAAACTTCATCGAAGGTGCCGTCTAAATATTTTTCCATGATAAAGCCAGCTATCACCCGAGCCGCATCAAAGGAAATCGACTCGCCAAGGTTTGTAAACTCGCCGACGATCTCAAAACCCCGCTTTTTAAAGAAGTCCCGGCCCTTGCGGCCAACGGTTATAAGCTTTGGGTTGGAAAATTCTTTTAACTCCACGGTGGCTTTTCTTATAAGGTTGGCGTTAAAGCCACCGCAAAGACCGCGGTCCGCCGTGATTAGCACGTATCCGGTAGCTTTGACTTCCCTTTTAATTAAGAGCGGGTGAGCTGTTTCGGTGGTGGCTGCCGCCGCCCTTGCTAAAACATCTTTAATCCTTTTAGCATAAGGTCTTGATGCCACCACCATTTCCTGGGCCCGGCGAAGTTTTGCTGCTGCGACCATTTTCATTGCTTTGGTTATCTGCTGGGTATTTTTGATACTTTTGATGCGCCGGCGTAAATCCCGCATGCTTGGCATTTTTTCTCACCACCTTCTCTTAAGCGAAGGTCTTCTTGAATTCTTCGATAGCTGACTTTAGACGAGTGGTCAATTCGTCGGTAAGTACCCCTTTGGTGCGAATTTCTTCGCCAATTTGCGGATAGTTGGCCCGCATGAATTTTAAAAATTCAGCTTCGAAAGGCCTTACTTTTTCTACCGGAAGATCATCTAAATAGCCGTTAACCGCCGCAAAAATCGCCATGACCTGTTCTTCTACCGGCATCGGTTTGTACTGGTCCTGCTTTAAAAGCTCCACCAACCGCTCACCGCGGGTAAGGCGAGCTAATGTAGCTTTATCAAGGTCCGAGCCAAACTGGGCGAAGGCAGCCAGCTCCCGGTACTGAGCGAGGTCCAAGCGCAGGCTTCCGGCAACCTGCTTCATGGCCTTGATCTGTGCCGCACCACCGACCCGGGACACGGACAAACCGACGTTAACCGCCGGCCGTACCCCGGCGTAGAAAAGGTCGGACTCAAGGTAAATCTGCCCGTCGGTAATGGAAATCACGTTGGTAGGAATGTAAGCCGAAACGTCACCGGCCTGGGTTTCGATGATCGGCAGTGCCGTTAAGCTACCCCCACCGTACTCGTCGGACAATTTTGCTGCCCGCTCCAAAAGACGGGAGTGTAAGTAGAATACGTCTCCCGGATACGCTTCCCGACCGGGGGGACGGCGCAGCAACAGGGAAAGCTCCCGGTAAGCCGCCGCTTGCTTGGAAAGGTCGTCATAAACCACCAAAACGTGCTTGCCCTGCTCCATGAACTCTTCTCCCATAGCACACCCGGCATAGGGTGCTAAGTAGAGAAGGGGAGCCGGGTCGGAAGCGGTTGCAGAAACAACGATCGTGTAGTCCATCGCTCCGTGGTCTTTTAAGGTTTGTACCACTTTAGCCACGGTAGAAGCTTTCTGACCGATCGCCACGTAAATACAAATTACGTCGGTATTTTTCTGGTTAATAATGGTGTCAATGGCTATCGCCGTTTTTCCGGTTTGCCGGTCGCCGATGATTAACTCCCGCTGACCGCGACCAATGGGAATCATCGAGTCAATGGCTTTAATACCGGTCTGCAGCGGCTCATGCACCGACTTCCGGGTGATAACACCCGGAGCAATCCGCTCCACCGGACGGTACTTATCGGTCACAATCGGGCCCTTGCCGTCTAACGGTTGACCCAGGGGGTTTACTACCCGGCCGATCAAAGCCTCTCCTACCGGAACGGATACTACCCGGCCGGTTCTCTTAACAGTATCCCCTTCTTTAATATGGGTATAGGGTCCGAGAATAACGCAACCCACGTTGTCTTCTTCCAGGTTTAACGCCATTCCCAGAACCCCGCCGGGAAACTCCAGAAGCTCGGAGGCCATGCAGTCCTCCAAACCGTAAACCCGGGCGATACCGTCACCGACCTGGATAACCGTCCCCACGGAGCTGACTTCGACCTGCACCTGGTAGTTTTCTATTTGCTGTTTTATGATCGAACCAATTTCTTCAGGGCGTAAACTCATGGGGATTTATCACCTCGCAGTTTTAACCTTAACCGTAAATACTACGCTTTAAACGGTAAAGCTGGTTTTTAATACTGCCGTCATAAACTTTATTACCAACCCGCACCACAATCCCGCCAATTAAATCGGGATTGGTGCGGACCTTCATGGTCACTTTCTTTCCTGTTAACCGGGAAAGCTTTTCTTTTATTAAATCGGAAAGGTCACCTTTTAATTCCCGGGCGGATTCAACTTCTACCAGCATTTCTCCCCGCTCTTCCCGGAGTTTTTCAGCAAAGAGAGCGACAATTTCCGGAAGATATACTTCCCGCCGTTTATCCACCAAGAGCTTTAAAAAGCTTTTGGTAATGGGATTAAAATCGGGAAAAAGCTTTTCCAGAAGCTCTTTTTTGGCGGCAGGAATCAGTACCGGGTTATCCAGAACCTTTTTTACATCCGGTGTTTCCTGAATAGCTTTTTCCAGAACTTCGAAGTCGTGGGCTATCCTGTCAATAGCCCCTTTTTCCCGGGCCAGTTCAAAAAGGGCGGACGCGTATCTTTTAGCAACTGCCAAGGATTTCATTACATTTTCACCTCATTTAAGAACTCGTCCACCAGCTTTTGATGGTCTTCAAGGGTAACCGCCCGGTTTAAGATTTTGCCCGCGGCCAGTACTGCCAGATTGCCGATCTCCTGGCGAAGCTCTCTAAGAGCCTTTTCTTTTTCCTGGGCAATGGTAGCCTTAGCATCCGCGAGCAAAGACTGCGCTTCCCGCTGAGCCGTAGCGATAATCTCTTCTTTTTCCGCCTGCGCGGTTTTCTGGGCTTTGGCAATAATTTCCCTTGCCTCTTCCCGGGCTTTGGCGATCATGCCGTCGTATTCGGCTTTGATCCTTTCCGCCTCTTCCTGAGCTTTAGCGGCTTTTTCTAACGATTCTTCAATTGATCTTTTCCGGTCTTCTATGGTTTTCAGGACCGGTTTATAAAGAAGGATCTTCAGTATAAACAAAAGGACAAAAAAGTTAATAAGCGTCCAAATAAAATCAGACCAGGCAAAATGCACTCATAAATCCTCCCTTCAAACGGGATAAAACCGCACCGCGAAAAACAGTGCGGTCTTAGCTCATCTTATTGAGCAGCATAAAGGCGATAACCAGACCGTAAATGGTGAGGGTTTCCATGAAAGCAAGGGCGATGATTAGGAAAGTCTGTACAGTACCCCGGACTTCCGGCTGCCGGGCCATAGCTTCAAACGCCTTACCGGCGGCAATACCCTGACCGATACCGCTACCTATCGCCCCAAAACCTACAGCAATACCCGCACCAATAGCAATTAAACCAGCAACTAAACTCATTGTAAAATCCACCTCCGTTAAGATTTAAAAATGATTAGAAACTTAAAAATATTAATGATGCTCATCGTGCACGGCTTCGCCAATGTACGAACTGGTTAAAAGGGTAAACACCACCGCCTGAATGGCGCCGGTTAAAACTCCTAAAAGGTTAAATACCACCGGAATTAACATGGGCACCAAACCCATAAAAGTACCTACCACCAGCTCGTGGCCGTAAATGTTTCCGTACAACCGCATGGAAAGGCTCAAAGGCCGCACCAGCTGCTCCAAAATATTCAAGGGCAGCATAAAGATAAACGGTGAGATGAAGTGTTTAAAGTAGCCCAGCCCTTTTTCGGCAATGCCGAAAAACTGGGTCGCAAAAAACACGATGATCGCCAAAGCAGCGGTAACGCTAATGGTTGAGGTCGGCGGAACGTACGGTCCTTCATGGCCGGCAAAAGGCAGTAAGCCTATATAGTTGGAAATTAAAATAAATAAGAAGAAAGTCGCAATAAAGGGAAAATATTTCGGTGCTTTTTTCTCACCGACAATACCACCGATAAAGTTATAAAGTCCTTCCACAACCATCTCTAAAACATTTTGGAGCCCCCGGGGTACCCGTTCCATTTTTCTTGTCCCAAGGTAGGAAAGGATTGCCAGGAAAAGGATAATCCCCCAGGAAGTTTTAACATAAAGACTTGGATGCAAAAGGCCTTCTAAAATCCCGGTACTTTCCGCCATGCTCCCGAACACAATTACTCACCTCCTCCGCCCGGTAATCCCAAGCCTAAAAGGCTCAGTTTAATAAAAGAAAAGCCTAAAAGAAAACCAATAATCTCCCCTACACCTTTTCTCACTATAAAGAAAATTAATATGGCTAAAAGGATTAGTCTTAAATAATAACTTATCAGGACTAACCCCTTTCCCCGCCCGATTTTACCGCCTAACCAAACGGTAAGTGAAATCGCGAGCAAATTTATAAACCCCACAAGACCACCCAGGGCAAAGCCTAAGGCCAAGGAGGGCTGGTTAAGGCGGTAGAGAAAATAAGTTATTGCTATAAAAAATGCGCCGCTAAACACAATAACTATCTTTTTTTTCATTTTATTTTTCCCGGGTGAAGTCAAAGATTGCTTTAAAAGCAGTCATTACGCCAAGTACCAAAAAAATAAAGGTAAGCCAGGGGTAGGTAGAAAATTTTTTATCCAGGATGCCACCCAGCCAAACCCCTCCCACCACGGAGAAAACCATGGTGGTGGCTAACTGCACCGAACGGGCTAAAAAATAATAAGGGTTTTTTTTATCACCGCCGTTGTCCGGCATCCCGCCACCCCCGCAAAATAGACCATTTTACTTTATTCAACATGATAGAGCAAATTCCTTCTTAGTGATAACATTCTCTAACGTAGTTATTAAAGATTTTTATAGAGAAAATTCCTCCGGAGGTGCCTGGTCGATTTTATAATAATACTTTAACGCCTGGTAAATCCGCAAAGAAGCCTTGCCATCACCGTAGGGATTTACGGCATTGGCCATCTTTTGGTAGGAACTCTCATCAAATAAAAGCTCTTTAAGATTTTTATATACTGCCTCGGTACCGCTACCGATAAGCCTGACCGTTCCTGCCTCAACCGCTTCCGGCCTTTCGGTAGTGTCCCGGAGCACCAGTACCGGCTTACCAAGGGAAGGTGCTTCTTCCTGGATGCCTCCGGAATCGGTTAAAACTAAATACGACCGGGCCATGAGGTTGGCAAAAGGTTCGTAGTCCATTGGCTCTACCAAATGAACCCGGGGATGTTCGCCAATTACTTCTTTAACCGCTTCCCGGACCACCGGATTTTTATGAACGGGAAAAATTACCCTTACGTCAGCGGCTTCTTCCAGTACTTTTAAAAGCCCCCGGTAAATGTTTTTTAACGGTTCTCCCCAGTTTTCCCTGCGGTGGGTAGTCATTAAAATAATCCTTCCGGGCCGGTTTAAGATTGCCTCTATCTCCGGGTCAAAACGGTAGTTTTCCCGGACGGTGTAATACAAAGCATCAATTACGGTATTACCGGTGACAAAAATGTTTTCCGGTAAAACCCCTTCTCTTAATAGATTTTCCCGGGAGGTTCTGGTAGGAGCAAAGTGCAGGTCGGTTAAAGCTCCCGTAAGTCTTCGATTCATTTCCTCGGGCCAGGGAGAATATTTGTTCCTCGTTCTAAGTCCCGCTTCCACGTGACCCACCGGAATTTTTTTATAAAAAGCCGCCAGAGCTCCCACAAAAGTAGTGGTGGTATCGCCATGAACCAGCACTAAATCCGGTTGACACTCGTCCAGCACTTTCGACACGCCCAAAAGCGCCCGGGAAGTTAAGTCCTGAAGGGTTTGGCGCGGGGTCATCAGGTTTAAATCATAGTCCGGGGTAATGTTAAAGAGCTTTAATACCTGGTCTAACATTTCCCGGTGCTGGGCAGTAACCGCTACCAGGGTTTCAAACTCGGGGGAATCTTTTAAGATTTTGTATACCGGGGCCATTTTTATTGCTTCCGGTCGCGTACCAAAGATTAAAAGGATTTTAGGCATCGCTGCTCCTTTCTAAACAGTGGTTGGTGGTCGGTGGTCGGTAGTTGGAAAAAGATTTTACCGACCGCTTACCACTTACCACCGATTACCGTTTTAAGTAACCTTTTTCAATTAATTTATCAATATGCTCTCTTAGAGCTTTTTCAATGTCTACACCGTACATTTCTTCCAAAACAAACATCATTGAAACTGCCGTCTGAGCCACATCGAGAAGTTCTTTGGTGATAAGTTTTGCCACCTCTTCCTCGGATAAGCCCTGCTCCCCGGAAAGCCCCCGAAACTTTCCTATAGCTTGAGCCAGTTCTCCCGCTTCCTCCATAAGTTTTAAAGCAGTGGATTCCAGGGTCGGCGTAAGACCGTTCAGCCGGGGCAATGCGATTATTTTTTGTTCCACCCCTTAACCCTCCCCGTATTTAACTACCTTTATCCCTGCCTCGGTAAACAGGTTAATCGCTAAAGAATCCGGATAATCGCCTTTGTAAACCACCCGTTCTACTCCGGCATTTATCAGCATTTTGGCACAGAGAGAGCAGGGTTGGTGGGTGATATAAATGGTGCTTCCAGAAGTTGAAACCCCGTAAACTGCCGCTTGAATGATAGCATTTTGCTCAGCATGCAACCCCCGGCACAGCTCGTGGCGCTGACCGGAGGGCACATGTTCCTGCTCCCTTAAGCAACCGACCTCCTCACAGTGGGGTACGCCTTTCGGAGCACCGTTATATCCGGTAGCCAAAACCCGGTTATCCTTCACCAGCACCGCGCCTACCTGCCGGCGCAGGCAGGTAGACCGGGTTTTCACTACCTCGGTTATCTGCATGAAATAATCATCCCAGGACGGGCGCAATTTTTAACCCTCCAAACGGTGGTATGTGGTACGTGGTCAGTGGTAGGTGGTGGGGTGGTCTGTATTAAATCTTTATACCGACGACTTACGACTTACCACTGACTACCATAAAGGCAGCTCCTGCTGCCAGGCAACGTTCAATTTATTCATTATAGGGAAGTTTATCGTAAAGCGGGAAGCGGTTTAAAAGATCCCGTACTTTCCGGGCTGCTTCCCGGTGTTTGTCTTCGTTTTCAGGATTCTTTAAGACCAGAGCTATTATTTCGGCAATTTCGGCCATTTCTCCTTCTTTCATTCCCCGGGTAGTTACCGCTGGAGTACCAATTCTGATTCCCGAAGTTACGTTGGGCGACTCGGGATCGTACGGAATGGCGTTTTTATTTACCGTTACGCCAATTTCATCCAAAAGCTGCTCCGCCCTTTTACCGGTAAGACCTACCGGACGCACATCCACTAACATCAGGTGATTATCGGTACCGCCGGAAACCAACCTTAAGCCCTGCTTTTTCAGTTCTTCCGCTAAAGCTTTAGCGTTATTTACCACCTGCTGCTGGTATTCCTTAAACTCCGGCGATAAGGCTTCTTTAAAAGCTACAGCTTTTGCGGCAATTACGTGCATCAAAGGTCCACCCTGTACCCCGGGAAAAACGGTCTTATCGATTTTAGCAGCATGCTCCGCTTTACAGAAAATCACTCCTCCCCGGGGACCGCGTAACGTTTTATGGGTGGTAGTGGTCACCACATCGGCATAAGGAATGGGTGATGGATGCAATCCTGCTGCCACCAGGCCGGCAATATGGGCCATGTCCACCATAAGATAGGCCCCCACTTCATCGGCAATTTCCTTTAAATGCCTAAAATCGATAACCCGGGGATAGGCCGATGCTCCGGCAACAATCATTTTGGGTTTATGCTTGTAGGCAAGCTCAAAAACTTTTTCATAGTTTATTTTTTCGGTATCCGGCTCTACACCGTAACTCACAAAGTTATAAAGCTTACCGGAGAAATTCACCGGACTTCCGTGGGTTAAGTGACCGCCGTGGGCCAGGTTCATGCCCAAAACCGTGTCCCCCGGCTCCAAAAACGCCATGTACGCAGCCATATTGGCCTGAGCCCCGGAATGGGGCTGGACGTTAACGTGTTCTGCCCCAAAAAGCTTCTTGGCCCGCTCCCGGGCAAGATTTTCGACCACATCCACGTATTCGCAGCCGCCGTAATACCGCTTTCCGGGAAGTCCTTCGGCGTACTTGTTGGTAAGGTGGCTGCCCATAGCCTCCATTACCGCTCTACTTACAAAGTTTTCCGAAGCAATGAGTTCAATCTTTTCCCGCTGCCGGGAAAGTTCCTTTTCCATAGCCTCAAAAATTTCCGGATCCACGTCTTTTAAGCGTAAGTTCAAATGGGTCACATTATTCACGCTCCCTTTTATTGGATGTTTGGGGTTTACAATATTTCTCTTCAATACCCGCTATCTTTTCTACCCGGCGGGCGTGGCGGCCACCTTCAAAGGATGCTCCAAGAAAAGTGTCCACGATATCCAGGGCAAGACCCACTCCCACCACCCGGGCCCCCAGAGCTAAAACGTTGGCATCATTGTGCTCCCGGGCTGAGTGGGCGGAAAAGGTGTCCGAACAAAGGGCTGCCCGGATCCCCGGGACTTTATTGGCGGCGATGGAAATTCCTATCCCGGTACCGCAGATTACAATGCCAAAATCTACCTCCTTTTGCACCACCGCCTCGGCCACGGCTTCCCCAAAATCGGGGTAATCCACCGATTCCGTGGAGTAAGTCCCTTTGTCAATCACAGCAATCCCCTTTTTTTCCAGGTGCTTTTTTATTTCTTCCTTTAAGTTAAATCCCGCATGGTCAGCCCCGATGGCTATCTTCACCGTTTTCAGCCCCTTCCTTTTCCAATCTGGCTATTAATTTTTGGATTAATTCCTTTAATTCTTGAGCGGTTTGCCGGTAAACCTCGATATCCCCACCAAAAGGATCGGCCACATCTCCTTCTTCGCCCACATATTCTTTTAAAGTGTATACTTTATTTTCAAGTTCGGGGTAAAGCTGTAAAAGAGCTTCTTTGTGTCCTTTCCCCATGGTGAGAATTAAATCTGCCTGCTGAGTAATTTCTGCAAAAATCCGGGTAGCTTTATGGGGCGAAAGGTCAATTCCTTCTTCCTGCATAGCAATTACCGCATTTTCCGAAGCCGGATCGCCATCAAAAGCAAACAGGCCAACGGACAGTGCTTCGTGAGGTAAGCCCTTCTCCTCCACAATTTTGTTAAAGAAATACTGGGCCATGGGACTTCTGCAGGTGTTTCCGGTACAAACAAATAAAACGTTCATTTTCCATGGCTCACCCCCTGAAAATAAGCTTCCCGGCAATTAAGAGTAAAATAAGCCCTCCAACAATCTGGGCCCTATCCCCTAAAACCTTGCTTACCCTCCGGCCCAACAAAAGCCCGGAAAGGGTCATAACGCCGGCAACAATGCCGGTAATTAGCGCCACAAACCACAGATTTACCTTTACCGTACCCAGGGTAAAGCCTACCGACAAAGCATCCATACTAACCGAAAGGCCGATAAGTAAAAGCCCACCAAGGTTATAAGTTATGTGCGGTAGTTCCTCCTCCTGGGAAATTCCGTGTCTTATCATTTTGTAACCAAGATAGATAAGGATGGCTCCACCAATGTAGGTAGCTACTTTTCCCAAAAACCTTCCGGTTAAATCTCCAGCAAACCAGCCAAGAATCGGCATCACAATATGATACACCAGTACCGTAAGAGACAAGGCGATAATTTCTTTTCGTTTAATTTTCCCCATTCCAAGGCCAACACACAGGGAAAAGGAGTCGGTGCCAAGGGCAACCGCCAGTAAAAAAATTTCCCAAAGGCTCATTTATATCCTCCTGCGTTAAGATAGATACCTGCCAGCCGCAGCTTTCTTTAACCGGTTCATTAAAGCTAAATAAAGTCCTTCTTCGGGATAGACCTCCGCCAGAATTAGTTCTACATCCCTCCGGTCAAACTCCCGGAGTTTCTCATATAAGTTATGTAAAAGCTCTGATGGGTTATTTCTACTTCCCAGTACCAAAAGATTTTGAAAAGGGTCCGGGAAAAATTGCTCTTTTGTTTCCCAGGATATCAATAGCCCCACATTTTTACCGGCTGCCCCCAGCTCCTGCGCCCGCTTCCGAATTTCTTCGGGAGTTTTTACCAGGTACACCGGCGCTCTGGGAGCATAATGGGGATATTTCATCCCCGGTGCTTTGGGAGCGTCCAAATCTTTGGCGTTAAAGTACCGGACCTCTCCGATAACTTCTTCAAGCATTTCCGGAGTTATTCCGCCGGGTCTTAAGATCACCGGTGGAGTTACCGTTAAGTCCAATACCGTGGACTCTACCCCTACGCGGCAGTTCCCTCCGGCTAAAACTACCGGAATAATTCCGGATAAATCGTCAAGGACATGCTCGTAAGATGTAGGGCTTGGCCGACCGGAACGGTTGGCGCTGGGAGCGGCAATGGGAGTCTGGGCCGCTTCGATCAGCATCACCGCCACAGGATGGTCCGGAAGTCTTACGGCAACGGTAGGAAGGCCAGCGGAAACCACCCCCGGAAGTTCTTCCCGGCGGGGCAAAACTAAAGTTAAAGGCCCGGGCCAGAATTTTTCCATAAGTTTTTGCGCCCGGACGTCAACCCTGGCAGCTACCCTGTAAATGTCTTCGTGCCTGGCTATATGAACAATTAAAGGGTTATCCTGCGGGCGACCCTTGGCGGCAAAAATTTTTAACACCGCAGCAGGGTTAAAGGCATCGGCTCCCAAACCGTAAACCGTTTCGGTGGGAAAAGCTACTAACTCCCCTTTTTTTATGTAATCTGCCGCTTCATTAATAATAGTTTGCTCCGGGTTTTCCGGGTTTACCTTAAAAATTTTTGTTTCCATGGAAACTCCTTTTGTTACTTATATTTTTTCGGAGAGTTTTCATATACAATATCTTACTTCAATTAAGTTTTTCCGGCAAGTTTTCTTAAAATTCCGTTAAAATTTATGTAAAATATATTATAAACTTTCATCGGCGAAAAAGTACTTGCTTGCAAAAAAGCCGCCATGGCCATTTTAGCCCTGGCGGCTTTAAACTACTTCTTTCGTAAAATTACCAGCCGGTCATTTCCGGCCAGATCTTTTTTAATTTCCACCCGGTAAAATTTTTCCGCCTCGGCAGTAATCGCTTTTCCCTGGTACGGGGCAATCTCCAGGAGCATTAACCCGTCTTCCGCCAAGAGCTTATGGGCTTCGGGTAAAAGGCGGCGGTAAAGCATCAGGCCATCCTCGCCCCCGTCCAGGGCAATTTGCGGCTCCTTTTGCACCTCCGGCATGAGGGTGGAAAGTTCTGCCGTTGGAATGTAGGGAAGATTGGCGGTAATTAACGAAAATTTTCCGCTAAAATCGAGTTTGGAAAGGGGCTCTAACAAATCCCCGTGTCCTAAAATCACCCGCTCATCTACTCCGTGATGATGGGCATTAACCCTGGCAACTTTTAATGCTTCTTCCGAAATATCCAGGAGAAAAAAGAGTCCCAGAGGAATATGGCAGGCAAGTGCTACCCCCACCACTCCGGAGCCAGTGCCGACATCGGCGACCAGCTTTAACCCCTGGTATTTGCGCAAAAAGTTAATACCCTCTTCCACCATGAGTTCCGTTTCCGGCCGGGGAATTAACACTTCCGGAGTTACGAAAAAGTCAAGGCCGTAAAACTCCTTTTTGCCGATAAGGTACGCTAAAGGAATACGGGAAGCTCGCCTTTCGACATGGTCCACAAACCGTTCCCATTCGTACTCCGATAAAACCCGCTCGGGCCTGGTGTAAATCGCCACCCGGCTAATACCAAGCACATGGGCCAATAAAAGTTCCGCATCCAAAGCCGGCATTTCAATACCCGCAGAGTTTAACCGGTTTTTAGCCCATAGGAGCGCCTCCCGCAGGGTTTTAAGCATTACCATCCACCTGCTTTAACCGTTCCGCCTGATCGGTGGTAATTAAAGCATCGATAATTTCGTCCAGATCCCCTTCCAAAACCGCATCCAGGCGGTGGAGGGTTAAGCCAATGCGGTGGTCGGTGACCCGGTTTTGCGGGAAGTTATAGGTTCTAATCCGCTCGCTGCGGTCTCCGGTACCCACCTGGGATTTCCGGGCGGAAGCCAGCTCCGCTTCCTGTTCCTGCCGGGCTTTGTCCAAAAGCCGGGCCCGGAGTATTTTCATCGCCCGCTCCTTGTTTTTGTGCTGCGACTTTTCGTCCTGGCAGGTTACCACAATACCGGTAGGAATGTGGGTAATGCGCACCGCCGATTCGGTCTTGTTGACGTGCTGACCGCCTGCCCCCGAGGCGCAGAACACATCGATCCGCAGGTCGTTGGGGTTTATCTCCACTTCCACTTCTTCCGCTTCAGGAAGCACCGCCACCGTCGCGGTGGAAGTGTGAATACGGCCGCCGGATTCGGTGGTGGGAACCCTTTGGACCCGGTGAACACCGCTTTCAAACTTCATCCGGGAATAAACTCCCTTACCTTCAATGGTAAAAATAACTTCTTTAAACCCACCGAGGTCGGTAGGGTGGCTGTCCATGATTTCTACCTTCCAGCCCATCCGGTCGGCATATTTAGAATACATCCTGAAGAGGTCACCGGCAAAGAGCGCCGCTTCTTCCCCACCGGCACCAGCTCGAATTTCCATAATAACGTTTTTCTCATCGTTGGGATCCTTGGGAAGAAGAAGAATTTTCAGCTTTGCTTCCAGCTCTTCCCGCCGCTCCTTTAAATCATGCAGTTCGCTCTGCACCAGCTCCCGGAAATCCTGGTCAAGCTTCTCGTCCAGCATCCTTTCCGCATCTTCTATTTCCTTTACGGTTTTCTTATATTCCCGGTAAACCTGGACGATCTCTTCAATTTCCGCATGGGCTTTAACGTACCCCTGCCACCTTTGGGTATCGGCAATCACTTCCGGGTCCGAAATTAACCGGGAAAGTTCTTCATATTTTTCTTCTAACTGGTCCAACTTGTCAAACATTAGCTCTTCACCTCATCTTTTATTACCGCTTTTAACGATGTGATGGCTACTTCTAACATGCTGTCATCCGGCTCCCGGGTGGTAAGTTTTTGCAGCCAAAGTCCCGGTGCCGTCAGGATTTTCCCCAGAAGGGTATGGCTAATTTTCGCCGACCCTTTTAATACTTCGTAACTTACCCCGGCAACCACCGGAATTAACAGGATTCGGCTAAAAATGCGCCAGAGCAGGTTTTGGTCCCCCAATAAAGAGAAAATGAGAATACTTACCACCATTACAATTAAGAGAAAACTCGTCCCGCAGCGGGGATGCAGGGTAGTATACTTCCTGACCCTTTCTACCGTTAGCTCATCCCCTGCCTCGTAAGCGTGGATAGTTTTATGCTCCGCACCGTGATAGGCAAACACCCGCTCAATATCTTCCATGCGACCTATTGCCCAGACGTAAAGGAAAAATAAAATTACCCGGATAATTCCCTCGACCAGGTTTTGCGCCCAGTACGCTTTTATAACCGGGGCTGAAGCGTGGGCTGCCCAGGTAGGTAGCACCACAAAAAGGCCAATACCAACGGCAAAGGCCAAAATCATGGATAGGCCAAGTTCACTTTTACTTAATTTTTCCCCTTCTTCCTCTACCGCCTGGTTGGCGGAATAAACCAGCGCCTCAATTCCCAAAACCAGGGCATCGTACAATGCTACAAGCCCCCGGATAAAAGGTAGCTTGAAAAATGGAGTATTTAGCGCCGAAGCTAACGGGCGCTCTTCAATGACAATTTTACCCGAAGGAGTTCTGACCGCCACAGCCCACTTTTCCGGGCCGCGCATCATCACTCCTTCTATGACCGCCTGGCCGCCGTAGTTAAATTTCATTCTCTCTCCCCATTTCTAAAAAAAACGCAGAGCCAAAGATGCTCTGCTTTGTTTTAGAGACCGTACTTTTTCTTAAACTGCTCGGCACGACCCCGGGCTTCTACCGTCCGCTGCGAACCAGTGTAGAAAGGATGGCACTTGGAACATATTTCAACCCGGATCTCTTTTTTGGTAGAACCGGTTTCGAATGTCTCGCCGCAGGCACAAATAACCCGTGCTTTGCCGTACTCCGGATGAATGCCAGGTTTCATTCCTATCACCCCATTTTCGAATATTAACACAAGGTAAATTATAACACACCCAACTTTAACTGGCAAGTATAAATCCAGGGACGGTTATTTTTGCTATACTTTAAGTATAATTTTAGGGACTGTCCTTAAATTACTACTTTGAAGGTGGTGCCTTGGCCTTCGGTGCTTTCGACCCAAATTTTGCCGCCGTGGGCTTCTACCAAACTTTTGGCAATTGCCAGGCCCAGGCCGGAACCTCCGGTGGCTCTGGAACGCGACTTTTCCCCCCGGTAAAACCGCTCAAAAATGTACGGCAAATCTTCCGGGGGAATCCCCGGACCGGTATCGGTAACCTCTATTAAAAGTTTTCCATCCAGCAGCTTAACCTCAAGTTTAACCTTGCCTCCCTCACCGGTGTATTGAAAGGCATTGGTTAAAAGGTTATATACCACCTGTTTCATCCGGTCGGGGTCAAAACTGTATCTTTCTCCTTTTGCCGGTAAAGTAGTTTCAAAACTGATGCTTTTTGCTTCCGCCAAAGATGTAAAGGGAGCCGCCACCTCCGAGAAAAACTGATTTACCTCAACCTCTACCGGCAAAATTTTAAGTTCCCCCGCTTCCGCCAGGGATAATTCTCTTAGCTCCTCCACCAAACGGGACAAACGCTTTACTTCTTCTGCCAGGGAATGAAGGGTTTCCTCATCCGCCTCAATAACTTTCTCCAGCAGTAGTTCAAAATTTCCCTGCAAAATAGAAAGGGGAGTTCTTAATTCATGAGCAATATCGGCAATCATCTGCCGGCGCAACTTTTCGTTCCTCTCCAGGGCTTCGGCCATTCTGTTAAAAGCTCTGGCAAGCTCCCCGATTTCATCGTTGCTCGTTTCCGGTGCCCTTAAGTGCAGATTTTTACTGCTAAACTTGCCCACCACGGCTATTAAGGTTTTAAGGGGGGCAAGCAAGCGCTGGGATAGGAAAAAACCGAGTACCAGAGCTACCGCTACCGCTAAAAGTCCACCGAAGAAATTGGCCCTTTTTACCGAACTGATAAAACTCTCTTCTAAAAGGCCGTAAATGGTAAAGGGCTGATAGTAAAGGGTGCCAATTTTTTGGCCGTTTAAATAAATTTCCTGTCCATTTTTTAAAGGAAGATCTTTCTCCTTTTGGCCAAGGTATTCCCAGTTGTTATCCACAACAACGGTGCCATCGGGGGCAGTAATAATTATCCTCTCCTGCCGGGGACCGCCAGGACCTCCAGATCTCCTCCCATGGGACATTTGCAGTCCCGCCTGGACGGCCTCCCAGCCTCCGGCAAAATAAAGCTCCCCTATATAGCTCAAAATCATTTTAGCCCGGGCATTCATATTTTGTTTAACGTAAAAATCAAAAGAGTCGCTAATTTCCTTTACCGCAAAAAATGACGTAACTAAAACCGATAATACTGCAACAATTAAGAGCGCCGCGGTAATTTTAACCGTGATTTTCATCCTTTTCTCCCCTGGGTTTTAGTTTGTAGCCAATACCGAATACCGTTTGGATGTACTCCGGATTTGCCGGGTCTTTTTCAATTTTTTTCCGAAGATTGCTAATATGCGTGTCAATAGATCTCTCGTACCCCTCGTAAGCTTCCCCAATAGCATATTCTAATAGTTCAAGCCGGCTATAAGCTTTACCCGGATTTTTTAAAAATGCTTCTAAAAGTTTAAATTCAGTAGGGGTTAAATCAAGAGGTTTCCCTTTTAGAAAAACTTCGCGCTTATGGGGATAAAGGGTTAAGTCTCCTTCAGTCAGCACAATCTCTTCATTGATAGTTTTAGCTTCCAGACGTTTTAAAATCGTTTTAATACGAGCCGAAAGTTCTCTTAAGCTAAAAGGCTTTACTACGTAATCATCAACCCCAAACTCAAAACCAATTAACTTATCCACCTCTTCGGTCTTTGCCGTAAGCATGATGATAGGGATTTGGCTCTCCTTTCTTATTTCCCTTAAAACCTCTATACCACTCATTTCCGGCATCATCCAATCCAGAACTATTAAATCAGGCTTTTCTTTGTAAAATGAATTTAACGCTTCCCGACCGTTAAAAGCGGTGATTACTTCGTACCCTTCTTTCATTAAGTAACTTTTTACCATGGTAACAATTTTCGGCTCATCATCAACAATTAAAATTTTTCTGGCCATAAAACCCTCTCCATTGCTTTTTTAGTTATTATATCAGTATTTTGTTACAAACGTATAAAGATATCTAAACATAAAAAAACCTTACCCTTCAGGGTAAGGTTTTAGAAATTAAGTTATTGAATTACAGGAACCGGGCCAAAGCCCATACCGTGGCCACCTCTACCACCCATACCCTTAAAGCCAAAGTCTTTGGGTCCCGGCATGGTGCTGTTGACCATGTTTTTAACCCGGGTTTCTATGTTCTTTAATAAGTTATCCGCCTGGGCCTGGGTTATTTTGCCATCTTTTACCAGCTGGTTAATCTTTTCTTTTTCTTTGGTGACGATAAAGTTTATTAGCTCAGTCTCGGTTTTCCCTTTGGCTTTAGCGATTTCCACCAGGGTTTTTCCGCTGTGCCGTTCGCTTATTAAGGTGTTGACATCAATTCCCAGGAAGCTTGCTAATTCGTCAGGGGTTACGCCAAAGCCCCTGTGATGCCCAAAACCTTTAGGACCAAGGTCTACGCTGTTAACCATTTGCTTGGTCCGTTCGGTTATATTCTGCAACATTTGGTCAGCCTGAGCTTGAGTTATTTTTCCGTCTTTCACAAGCTGGTTAATTTGGGCTTTCTTTTGCTCAACCAGGTAGTTGACCAGTTCTTCTTCAGATTTCCCTTTTTCTTTGGCGATTTGGGCTAATGTTTTCCCGCTGTGCCGTTCGTTAATTAAGGTTGAAACATCAATTCCTAAAAACTTGGCTACATTGTCCATCATGCCACCAAAGGCCCTGCCAAAATGCCTGCCAAAACCGCGGTAGGTTTCAACTATTTTTGTGGTGGTAGAGGTGGTACCGTCGTTAGTAGTCGCCGCATACACCGCCGGAGCTGCCGCCACTAACAGGCCCGTCATGGCAATTCCCGCAATCACTTTCTTACCCCATTCTTTTTTCACTTAAATCACCCTCCTGTTTTAATTTTGCTCCCTGGCGGAGCTTTCATTTATATCATAACCGGAGGGTTTTAAAAAGATTTCAGGGAAATGTTAAAAAGTTGTCAAGATTATAAAAGAGCTTTGGCCAAAGCCCGGGCAAAGCGGGATAAGCCGTCAGAAGAATTTACTATTTTTATTTCCTCGGGGTTGGTGATAAAGCCAATTTCTGCCAAAATCCCCGGCAAGCGCACGTTTTTGATGACATAAAAGGTAGCAGTTTTTAGCCCCCGGTCTTTAAAGCCGAATTCATCGATTAGCTGCTTTTGCACTTTAGCGGCCAGGCTTTCGCTGTCCTCCCGCCCTGCTTTAAAGTAGGTCTCAATTCCCCGGGCGGTATGGTCGGTAGCCGCATTTAAGTGAACCGAAATAAAAGCCCGGGCTTCCGAGTTGTTGGCAATTTTCACCCGCTGGGGCAGCGGAATAAAAACATCTTTATCCCGGGTTAGTACTACCTCACCTCCCAGCTTTTCTATTAGTGCCTTGCCCGCCAGGGCAAGCTTTAAGGTAACTTCTTTTTCGGCAATACCGCCTGCACCTACCGCTCCAGGGTCCTTCCCGCCATGGCCGGGATCGAGAACAATTTTTTTCCCAGCTAAAAGTTTGGCCCAAACTTCTAAAATAACCTGCCCGCCGTTTACCCTGACCTCGTACAATAACTCTTCTTCGCCCTCAATCACCAAACGTAAAACATCAGGCTTGTACTGGGCCAGCCGTACTTCTTTTATTTTGTATTTTTTAACCGGTACTTCCTTCTTACCTACCCCCTGGACTTTGGTAATGTCAAGGACAACCCGGTAAGGATTTTTCAGGGTAAAAGATTTGAGCGAAGGTTTTTGGTCAAATTCCAGGATTATCCGCAAAACCAGTTCGGTTTCCAGGCGAAAATTTTTTAATACCGCCATGATAATTCCCCCTAAAATAGTTTCTACTAATTAAAATATGCGGGGGTTTTAAGGAGCGGGATAAAGATAATAATGAAAAAGGCTCTAAAAGCTAAAAGCTCTTAGAGCCCTTAAAATTAACCACTGATTTCCTTTTGAATTTCCGTTGCCTCTTTTTTAAATTCCTTAATGGTTTTGCCAAAGGCCCGGCCGATTTCCGGAAGCTTGGCCGGACCAAAGATTACCAGGGCAATTACCAGTATGATTAAAAGCTCCGGAACTCCAATGGAACTAAACATCTTATCCCTGCTTTCCCAAGAGTAAGTTTTTTTCTTCCTGATAAAACTTTCCTAAAAATTCCACTATCTCCCGGTAAATTCCCCGAATATTCTCCTCCCGGCTTTTTTCCACCACCCGCTCGATAAAGGAAAGGTGGTCTACCAGAAAATCTCTCTGACCGGGATGATTATTTTCCACCAACATCGCCATAAACTCCAGCTCCAATACTAAATGATCGGGCATTCCCGAAAAATCTTCGGGAACGATAAGCCCCGCTTTTTCGTATAAAGCCGCCACATGCAGGGCGTGGTCGCTCATAAGAAAGCCGCGGCTATTGGCCATAACCGGGTCTACCTCGGGATCCGAAGACCACTTGCGGTACACCGATTCTATCAGGCTTACTCTTGGTGCATAGAGCCCAAAGTATTCTTGATACTGCCGCGAAAGTTCCGGGAAACCGGGAAGTTCCCCGAGGTTAACTCCAAGTTTCCCAAAAGCTTTAGCACCGTCACTTTTTAACCAGCGGTAAAGTTCCAGATCCGGTTCGCTTAAGGCATAGGCTAACAGGCGGTAAATTTCGACCCGGTTACGTTCCATAGCCCTTCCTCCCTTTTAGTTCATTAAAGTTACGGGAACTGCTGCCAATAAGATTAACGCCCGCAAGGTAAAGCCTCCTGCCAGTACCAGCAAGGCGTCTAACGCTTTAATTCCTTTTCCCGCTTTCGGGGAAGCGGTAGCTCCAATCACCCCGGGGATGATGATACCCAGGAACACCAGTACTCCCCAGAAGTACAGGCTGTATTTCCCGGAAACAATCATTTCCGCCGATTGTCTGGCAGCTTCCGGGCCATGGGTTGCAACTATCAAGAGGAAGAAAAGAAGTAATAGCTCTATTGCCGCAAGGCCAGTGTGCAGGGGCTTAAAGAAATCGGGCAGGGTTTTGCCGCCAAAGACAAAGCTTCCCAAGATAGCGGTAGCCATTCCGGTAACTAATGCCGATACGACAAAGAGCACCGGAATTACGGCATTGTTCCAGAAGGGTACCGCTTTAACCACCCCTAAAAGCACGCCGGTGTAAACGGAGGTTGCAAAGGCCAGGACCGCTCCGGCACAGCGCAGCGCTGTATTGGTATAATAGGGATTTTTTAGCTTCATCCAGCCGTAAACAAACGATACGGGCATAAACAGGGTTAAAATCCAGGTACCCCAGGTAATCATCGAAGTAAAGTGGGTGTAAAGGTAAAATATCCGCCAGGGTTCAAATTTTCCTGCCTCCACCCAGGTAAGGTCCAGGACCAGGAATAGGGTGCCAATGGCTACCAGCGGAGCCGCTAAGATCGTTCCGGCTTTAATTAATGCTTCATTTTCCTTATTTATCCCGGAGCGCTCGGTCATGACCGCTATTAAAAAAGCTCCCGCTCCGGCTCCGGCAAGGAAAAGATATATCGCAATTATCATTCCCCAAGCCATTTAAATCCCTCCTTAGCGTACGTAGTAGATGGAGGGTTTGGTGCCCAAATCCCCCCGCAAGGGTTTTGCCTGTTTTTGCTGAATAATCCGGTGAATTTCATCGTTGGGATCTTCCAGGTCTCCAAAATACCTGGCTTCACCAATACAGGTAGAGACGCAGGCTGGCTTTTTCCCCTGCTCTACCCGGTGATAGCAAAACCGGCACTTTTCCGGCACACCTTTTTCGTGATTTATGACCCGGGCCTGGTAAGGACAGGCTACCATGCAGTATTTGCAGCCGGCACAGCGCTTATCATCTACCAGCACTATGCCGTCCTCCCTTTTATATGTCGCTCCGGTAGGGCAAACTTCAATACAGGGGGCATTGTCGCAATGCTGGCATTGAATTAATAAAAACTCCCGCCGAACATTGGGAAAACTGCCCGTTTCCCGTTCTTCCAGCCGGGTAAATTTTTCCCCGGGGGGTAGCCCCCATTCCGCTTCACAGGCAACGGTGCACGCCTGACAGGCAGCGCATTTGGTCATGTCAATTACCATAGCATACTTAGGCATTTGCCCCACCTCCAACTTTTCTTACCTCCACCAGCACTTCACAGTCGGCCGATGCTCCGGATACCGGTTCCACGTGGCAGGGTATGATAAAGGAAGTACTGGCGCCTTTTTTATACGCCTTTTTCTGGTACGGCGAAAAACCTCCAAAGCCGTGGACCATGAAAACAGCATCGGGATGAATGGCTTCGGTAACTTTACCGTAATCCGATTTTACTTCCACTAAATCACCGTTTTTTATACCGAGCTTTTCTGCCGTCCGGGTATTGATCCAAAGGACGTTTTCCGGCATGAGAGCATGCAGATACTCGTTATTAAAGGTGGAAGTATGGGTATGAACTGCAGTATGACCGTGCAGGAAGCGAAGCTTGCCGTTTCCTTCGGTAACACCGGGCGGCACCCAGGTCGGAACTTTTTTGGCACCGGCTTTTTCAAAAGCTGTTGAAGCAAGTTCAATTTTGCCGGACTCAGTCTTGATTTCCGGAACTTTGTACTCGGTTTTCCCGTCATCCAGGGCAATAACGCCTTTTTCTACAAGTTGTTTAAAGGTTACGTTAAAGGGCTTTAACATCTGGTCCGAAAACTGCTCTAAGGTAAAGTTAAAGTACTGCCCTATCCCCGCTTCATGAGCCAGTTCTTTGATAATATCATCAACACCCATGGTATTATGAAGCGGTTTTACTGCCGGCTGACGTAAAGCTACAGCATTACCAGCAATCTGCGGCGGGTCAAACCGCTCCAGGTACGTGGATTCGGGTAAAACGTAATGGGCCATCATGGCAGTTTCGCTCATCTGCACATCAATTACTACTAACAGCTCTAATTTCTTTAAAGCTTCAATCCATTTCTGGGAATTACCGGCCGAGCGCACCGGATTGTGGTGGTTGACAATATATGCTTTAATCGGATAAGGCTGACCGGACAAAATGTGCTCCGGTAACATTTGAATCATCCCAAGGCCTTTGGCCAAAGGCCATTTTTCCCCGCCGGCACCGTCAAAGCGTTTAGCCTTCGGTTTTTCCAGTTTCGGCCAGAGACCTTCCCTTTCTTCCACCTTGGTGAAATTGTACTTGGAAAACTTCAGGCCTCCCTTCATCCCGAGATTTCCCATAAGGGCGTTGATTACCGCTCCGGCTCTTACCATTTCGGTACTGTTCATGTAACGCGAGGTATGCCAGCCGGGATCTACCACCGCTGCCGGTTTGGCCTTGGCAAATTCTTCGGTAATCCGTTCAATCGTTGCTGCCGGAATACCGGTTATCTCCTCGGCCCACTTCGGAGTGTATTTCTCCACTTCCGCCGCTACTTCTTCAAAGCCAATTGTGTAATTTTTTACAAACTCTTTATCGTACCATTCGTTTTTAATGATGAGGTGAATCATTGCCAGTAAGAATGCAAGGTCGGTTCCCGGTCTTATCGGCACCCATTCGGAAGCAAGGGCCGCAAAATTGGAATACCGGGGATCCAGGGCGATAAGTTTGGCCCCTTTTTCCTTGGCTTTCATGATCCCGGTAACCTGGCTTACGTTTATCCCTTCTACCAGATTGCGGCCGCAGGAAATGTAGTACTTGACATTGCCGTAATCAACGGTAGGAACTTCTCCATACATGGTTTTATAAGCCACATTTCGCGGAGAGTAACAGGTCGGAGCATGGGCACTCAAGTTTGGCGAACCAAACGCCTGATTAAAGATTACTTCATAATCGTAAGCCAGCTCCGGATGGGTACTCCAAACCAAAGCTTCAGGACCGTATTTGGCCTTTATATCTTTTAGTTTTTCGCCGATTTCACGAAAAGCCTGCTCCCAGGAAATCGGCACAAACCTGTCCCCTTCTTTCTTTAAGGGCTGCTTTAACCGGTCCGGGTCATACAAAAGCTTCATACCGGCATTACCCCGGGCACAAATTTTACCCTTACCATTGGGGTGTTCTTTGTTGCCTTCGATTTTTACCACCCGGCCGTTTTTTACTTTGACGATAATGCCGCATTTGGTACCGCACATTTCGCAGATGCTGGGAATCAATTTTACCTCCCCGGTTTCCGCCGCCTTAGCCGCCCAGCGTTCAAAAGACATCACTCCGCCGGATAAGGCTGCCAGGGCACCGGTAGCAGCAGAAGCTTTTAAAAAGCTCCTCCGGGTAAGCTTCATACACCTTCCCCCTTTATTCGTGCTGTTTTTCACTTTCTATGTTAATTGTAAAACAATTTCGAATTGTGAAGGTAATCGCAAAGACTTATGGGGTTATAAAGATAAATTTATACCCATAAAATTATTCTTTGAATTGTTTTTGCTAAAATTAATTTTCAGCAAAGTTATGATATAATAAATATTGATTTAAGTGACGGGGGAAGAAAGCATGAATTTATACCAGTTTGAACTTTTCTGTCAAATTGCTAAAGTAAGGAGTTTCACAAAAGCAGCGAAATTAATGCACCTGACCCAGCCGGCCATTTCCGCTCAGGTGCAGGCAATGGAAAATTTTTATGGCACCAAATTATTTGAGCGCTCGGCCACCGGGGTAAAGCTTACCCCCGCCGGGGAGCTGGTTTATAAGTATGCCCAGCACTTTTTGGCCGAACACGAAAAGTTAGAAAGGGAGATAGACAATTTACTTGGCACCAATGCCCAGACCATTGTTATTGGGGCCAGCTCCACTATCGGTAATTTTGCCCTTCCCTGCAACGTGTGGAGCTTTAAGGAAAAGTACCCGGAAGCCAATATTCGTATCGAAGTGGATAACTCAAAGAAGGTTATTGATATGGTAATGGAAGATAAGGTGGATTTCGGGCTGGCGGAAGGACCGGAGTTTACCCATCCCGATCTCGAAGTAAAAAAAGTCGGGGAAAGTCAGGTGGTAATAATCACCTCCCCCGAACTTCCCCTGGCCCGGCAAGATTCCATTACCGTTGAGGAATTAAAAAAGCTTCCTTTGATCATGCGGGAACCGGGTTCTTCGGTGCGGGAAGTGTTTTTTGACGCAATAAAAAAAGCCGGGGTCCCGGCCAAGGAGTTAAATATTGTTTTGGAGCTGGGAAGCTTTCAAGGAGTTTTGGAAGCGGTGAAAAAAGGACACGGCGTATCAATCTCCTGTTTGGAAGCAATTAAAAAAGAGTTCCACCGCAAAGAACTCCACTACCTTACTTTAAAAGATATGGAACTGATCATGCCGTTTTTGCTGGTTTACCGCAAAGACCGCGCCTTTAGCCCGCTGGCAAAAAGGTTTTTAAGGTTTATCATTGGGCCTGCCGCTTTAGAATTTTGTTAAAGGATATATTTTTTTAAAAATAAGATTCCGAGATACGTACCGATAATCAGAGAACCACCAAAAATCCAGCCATGCAACGAAAAAGAAGCGATTCCTCCTACCAGGTTGCCAATATTACAACCAAGGGCCAGCCTTGCCCCAAATCCCATTAATATCCCGCCAAAGATCCCCAGGAAAAATTTTCCCGGGGACTTTATTTTTTTAGGTCTAAATTCGTTGTGCCACAGAGCGGCAAATAATCCTCCTAAAATAGTCCCTACCACCAGGAGATTTTCCTGGGAAAACAAAGTGGTTTTAAAAAAGGCCTCGGGATAAACTTCCTGGTAATACGCCCACTTTTCCGGATGCATGCCCAAAACTTTCAACCACCAGGTACCCCAGTCGGTAAGGATGTGGGTAACAACCCAGGGCTTACCCCAGGTTAATAGAAGCAAGATATTCAAAATTCCGAGGACTATGCCGCCCTTTATCTCCGACCAGCCAAGATCAACTTTTTTCACTTTCTCTACCCCTTAATAACGCTGACTTCCCAAATTCCCGGAGAAATTTCTTCTAAATCGTACTCGTACTTTAACCTTACCGCCAGATCAACGATATTGCGCACCGAACGGCTAAAATCGGTAATAACGGTAATCTTATCTCCCGGTTGCAGTTTTTTTAATTCTTCCTGCACCCGCCAGAGGGGAACCGGGCAAACTTCGCCGGTTAAATCTATTTTTATTTCCATTTACATTTCCTCCCGTAAGGCTTTAAGTAAAAGGAAAAATATTATTGCATAAATAATAAGTGTCGGGAACCAGCCGATAATGCCGGGCAGCCAGAATTTTTGAGAGGATATTAATATATCCTTCCAGTACCCGTATCCAAACGCCCCAAGAACCGAACCAATTACAATTCCCAGTAATACTCCCCAGTAGTGGAAAAATCCCTCTCCTACCCGTACCAAAGTGCTAATCACACAACCACCGGCTAAGACCATGCCGGCGCCAAAAATAATGCCGCCAATCACCAGATGCCAGCCCACCGGATTTATTTTCCCCGGAGGTACGTTCCCCTGTGAGACTGCCAAAAACTGAACTGCAAAAAAGCCGGCAGCCGACACGGCAATTAACACCGTAACTCCCCGGCTCATGGCTTTATCCCGAAACATAATTAAATCCCGAAAGGCCGAAGCAAAGCAAAAGCGGGAGCGGCTAACGGCATAACCAAAGCCAATGCCGAGAGCAAAGACAGCCGCTCGGGTAAAATTTTGATTTGCAAGAAAATACAGTATAACTATCAAGAAAAAAAATAATAAGCCGTAAGCTACCTTTCTTTGCACCTTTTATCACCTAAGTACATTATATCTTATCCGCTAAATTTTTGCTTTAAAAAAGTTTTTCCAACAAATAAAACACCCAGGGGTGTCGTAATGCCGGCTAAATTTAAAGCGGGCCAAAGCCCGCTTTAAATCTTTTTTAACCTCCCTGAAAATGGATGCTCACAGAACCGTCCCTAAAACCACCATTTTTATTTCGTTTAAGAGGAGGTCTAATTTTTCTTCGCTTTCAGCTTCGCCGTAGATTCTAAAGACCGGCTCGGTACCGGAAGCCCGGACCAGAACAAAGCTCCCGCTTTCAAGTTCCCACTTCATTCCATCAACGCGGCTTTCCCGAAGTACTTTTTCTCCGGCAATTTCTGTTAGTTTTAATGAAGACAGCCGCTTTAAGATTTCTTCTTTTTGTTCGGGGGTTGTTCTGTAATCGTCCCGGCGAGTATATGACCGGCCGTAGCGGCTATAAATATCCTCTAAAACTTCAGATAACGGCTTTTTAAAGAATTCCCGGATTTTTACCGCCAGTAAATCGGCCAAAATCCCGTCTTTTTCCGGCACATGTCCGGCAATGGATAATCCTCCCGATTCTTCGCCGCCTAACACCGCTCCTTCCCTCAGGGCTTTACCGATGTACTTAAAGCCAACGGGCGTTTCAATTACGTTAAAACCATTAGCCCGGGCCATTTTATCTAAAAGGTGGGTGGTAGGAACGGTCCGGGCTACATCTCCTCCCCGGCCGCTTTCAATTAGGTAATGGTAAGTAAGGATTAAAACTTCGTTAGCAGTAAAAAGCCGCTCACCTTCGACAATTCCAAAGCGGTCGGCATCACCATCTAAAGCAAGGCCCAGGTCGGCCTTTTTATTTTTTATTGCTTCGACAAGGGGTTTTAGTTCTTTTTGTTTCGGTTCGGGCATGCTCCCGCCAAAAAGGGGATCCCGGTAATTTCTAATAGTACTGACGGTATAACCAAAGTCCGTTAAAACTTTTTCCAAATACCCCTGTCCCGCTCCGTACATCGGGTCCACGACTACCGTACCCTGTCCGTAGCTTAGACCGGTAAGCTTTTTTAGGTGGTCAACGTAGGCACTCTCTAAATTTAACGTTAATTTTTTCCCCTTTTCCTTTAAAGAAGGAACTGCCCCGGCATTTATGAGCTGCTCCAGGCGATCGGTTACATCAGGTAACGCCGGTCCTGCGTAATCGGGGATGAATTTAAAGCCGTTGTACTCCGGCGGGTTATGACTGGCAGTTAGCATTACCCCGCCTATGGCCTTAAGTTTGTTTATCGCAAAAGCCACGTAAGGTGTTGGCACAAACTTCTCCGGAAGGTAAACATCAAAGCCGCTTTTTAAAAGAATTTCCGCTACCGTCTCAGCAAAATGCTCCGATAAAAAGCGGCAGTCATAACCCACTACTACCGCTCCAGCTCGATATTTCTCCTGTAAATAAGCGGCTAATCCCAGGCTTACCTTTTCTAAACTGGCAAAGGTAAAATCTTTAGCAATAATGCCCCTCCACCCATCGGTACCAAATTTAATCACTCTTATCCCCCTTTTCTCCTTGGTTTTTTATCGGTAATATCCACCGTCATGGTAAGCCTATCGTGTTTTAAGTCAATATAAACCTGGCCTTTAGCATCGATTTGAGCATAAGCGATATCTTTAATATCGTTTATCCCCTGTTCTTTTAAATAATGAAAAAACCATTGTTTGGATATTCCATGCTGTTCAAAATTTTGTTCAATTAGTTCTCCGTCAACCACCAGTTCTGCCGGAATTCCTTCGTATGGCGGATCTAAGCCCAGGTCTTCGGGGGTTAGCGGGCGCTTGGTAGATTTAAGCAATACCGAAAGCTCTCCGTTGGGTTCCGCAATGGCAAACTCCACGTCAGCAATGTTAAAAGCACCCTTTTCCCGCAGTTGCATCATTAAATCGTCCATCGTATACCGCATTAATTTCATATTATGTTCCAATATTTTTCCGTTGTGAACGACAATAGTCGGCTCGTCCTGTAAAAGTTTTCTAATATTCCGGTTTTTTAAGCTTGCCCACTGGACAAAAATCGTCAGCGCCCCAAAGGCTACCATTCCTGTCAGGTAATGAATCACGTTGGTGCGCAAATCCACCGCCACATTGGCAGCAATCGAGCCAATGACAATGCCGTTTATATAGTCGGAAATGGTAAGCTGCCCTAACTGGGATTTCCCAATTAATTTGGTAATTACCAGCACTGCTATAAAAGCTGCAATTGACCGAAAGATTACTTCTGTTAAGTCGTGCACAGGAACACCTCCACCCCTATTTTGAAAAAAACCGACGGATTTTATTCCGTCGGTTGCATAATTTTTGCATTAACGGGATAGCCTTACAGTAGAGGTGATCCTATGGATGAACGGGAAAGGGCCCGATTACTAAAGGGAAGCTTTTACGGGGTGGTTTTAAGTCTTCCCTTTTGGTGGTTATTATTTTATCTCCTTTTCCACTAATTCTTTTAAGTAAGCTTTAAAACCGCTTGCTAACTCCTCCCGGTCCAGGGCAAACTCGACAGTTGCTTTCAAAAAGCCCAGTTTATCGCCCACATCGTAACGCAATCCTTCATAAACATAGCCGTAAATAGGTTTCACCTGACAGAGCATTCTTAGAGCATCGGTCAACTGTATTTCGCCGCCGGCTCCGGGGGGAGTTTTTTCCAGGAACTCAAAAATTTCCGGTTCAATTATGTAGCGCCCCATTACCGCCAGGTTCGAGGGCGCTTCTTCCGGCTTTGGCTTTTCTACCAAGTCATACACCCGGTACAAACGCTCTCCGACCTCCTCGGCCTTTATAATTCCGTACTTGCTTACTTCCCGGGGCTCCACGGCCTGGACCGCTACGATACTCGCTTCCACTTTTTCGTATAAGTCAATCATCTGCTTTAAGACCGGAGTTCTGGCCTTCATTAAGTCATCCCCGAGTAAAACAGCAAACGGTTCATTGCCGATAAATTTCCGGGCGCAGTAAATAGCATGGCCAAGACCTAAAGGCTCTTTTTGCCGCACGTAATGGATGTCCACCATATTTCCGATGGAACGGACTATTTCTAAAAGGTCTTCCTTTCCTCTTTTTTCCAGATACATTTCCAATTCCGGCGACTTGTCAAAATGGTCTTCAATAGCCCGTTTGTTTTTACCGGTAACGATTAAAATGTCCTCTATCCCCGACGCCACCGCTTCTTCCACGATGTACTGAATCGTTGGTTTATCTACAATAGGAAGCATTTCCTTGGGCTGAGCTTTAGTTGCCGGCAAAAACCTAACTCCAAGTCCCGCTGCAGGAATAATGGCTTTTTTGATTTTCATGTCCCTTACCCCCCTCGGATAATTTTTTAAACCCTCCACTTTTCTTATTATAATAAAATTACCTTATTATGGCAAATTACCATAGACTTCATCGTAAATTTCTGCCGCTTTTTGCACAACATCTTCGTTTAAAACCGTGTAACGCTCCGGTCGCATAGAGGGGGCAAGGTAAACCGCTTCTAAAAATTGCTGTTTGTTAAGGCCGATACTTTGCGGATTTTCCCATAACCCGAATTTTCGATAAAAGCTCAAAAGTTCTTTGAAATTTTTCCCCTGCAGGGCAGCGGTAAACAACGCCGCCACCCCTACCTGCTCACCGTGAAGGGCCGGACGGTCAAAAAGTTTATCTAAAGCATGGCTAATTAAATGTTCGGCTCCGCTCGCCGGCCGGCTGTTTCCGGCAATCGCCATCGCAATCCCGGATAAAACCAAACCTTCCGCTAAAAGCTTTAAAAATTCCGGTGCTAAAAGGTTATCTCCCGAATAATTTAAAATCGATGAAGCCGCTTTTTCCGAAAGCATGTAAGCAAAACCATCCATTTTATCTTTACCCTTCTGACAGGCCAGCTCCCAGTCGTTTAAGGCAGTTATATTCGAGATTAAGTCCCCGATCCCCGCTTTTAATAGCTTCACCGGAGAGTTTTTAATGACCTGCAAATCAATCAATACCCCAACCGGCATGTTAACTCCAATACTGCGGAGCTTTTCTCCATCCCGGATTACCGCCACCGGGCTTACCACCCCGTCATTAGCTAAGGTCGTGGGAAAAGTGATAAGGGGTAACAACTTTTCCGTTGCCACCACTTTTGCCACATCGATAACCCGTCCACCCCCTACAGCTACCAGCAAATCGGGGTTCACCGTATTTATTTTTTCCTTTAAGTTACTAATTTCCTGTAAAGAGTTATCCCCTACCTGGTAAAAATTATATCTTTCCGCCTCAAAGCCCCGGGAAACTTCTTCCGCAACCCCCCAGGTATTTGCTCCTCCAGTTATAAAAAGAGGGTTTTCAAAATAAAAGTTACTTTCCCGGATAACGTTTTTTAAATGATAACGGAGGTTTTCCTCGATACGGATAAAAAGCGGTAAACTTATAAACCGGTTAAATAACGGCATAAAAATCCCTCTTACCAGTTGATTTTTTGAGCTATTTCCCGGGCATATTCTAAATCTTTAAAATCATCAATTTCCGTCCATAAATAACCCCGGGTAGATACCGGGCGAATTTTCAGCTCCGGTAAAAGAGTATTTAAGGCAGTTTCGTACCAGCCGTTTACTTCCCCGGCCTCCACCATTTCCCAGCAGCGATTAATTACCTTTCGAGCTATATCCCGGCTAAACCTTAAAATTCCTATATATTCTCCCTGCGCTTCCCGGGGATTTACCTTTTTGCTGATATGGGTTATAAAGCCATCTTCAATAACTACTTTCATATCTTCTTCATCTAACGGGTTAACGTCATCTACCACCAGTACATCCGGATAATTTTCTGAAAAAAGCTCATCCAATATTTGCGGAGCAAAAACTACATCGGAATTAAAAAGGATAAAACCGTCGGATAAGTGATCTTTTAACAGAGCCACCGAATACACGTTATTTTTGGTATTGTACTCAGGGTTTTCAATAAGCTTTACCCCGGGCGGCAGTACTTTTTTTAAAGCTTCAATCCGGTAACCCCCAACTACATAAATATCTTCCGCTTTAATTCCCCTTTTTAGCGCTTGCTCAATTTGTTTTTCAATTATGGTTTTGCCGTTTATCTCAATCATTGCTTTCGGCCGGTCGGAAGTTAAAGGATAAAGCCGACTTCCCACTCCAGCAGCCAAGATAACCAGTTTCACCAATCTTTCCTCCCCCGTAACTTGTAATCAACCAGCACTTTCAGGGCAAATTTCGGTAAAACCATCATTCTTTTGTACCGCCAGGGCTCCTGGATTAACCGCCAGAGCCACTCCAGACCTGCTTTTTGCATGAATTTGGGAGCTCTTTTGGTAACCCCCGCCCAGACATCAAAGCTTCCGCCAATTCCCACTGCTACCATAGGCTCAGGGGATTTAGTAAGTAAATTTCTGATAAAAATTTCTTGCCTGGGAAATCCCATTCCAACCAAAACAAGTTCGGGATTGCCTTTAATTATTTGTTCGATTTTTTCCTCATCATTGGTAAAATAGCCGTTTTCAATACCCACAATTTCAACTGTATTGTTAAATTCCAGTAATTTAATTGCTGCTTTTTCCGCAACTCCGGGCTTGGCGCCAATTAAGTACACTTTCAAATTGTTTTTTTTTCGGATAACCCCTTCCACAAGCTCAATCCCCGGTACCCTCTCTTTAAACGATTGGCCTTTTATCTTCCCGGCTAAAACTATCCCCACCCCATCGGGCAGGATTAAGTCGGCGTTTAAAATTAATTGTTTTAAATCCGGATTATTTAAGGCTGCATAAATCATTTCCGGATTAATAGTGATGATATGGGCTTTCCTTCTTTCTTCTATTAATTTTATCACCTTATTTACCGCTTCGTTTAAACTTAAGTTGGCAACCGGAAAATCATAAATTTTTATTACCGCCATTTATCTCACCTTGACTGCCTTTTAAAAATGCCTTTACCATCACCATATTTATAGCTATCAAGAAAATCCCCAGGATGCTTCCTAATAATAAACCGTTTCCGGTTCTAATTAAACTTACCCACAGAGGATCGTACTGGTGAGCAAAAGTATTGATAACCGTAACCGGTGCTAAGCTTCCAATAACCAGAGCTATATACCGTATCTCCGGTCTCACTTTTGTCCATAATCCCCAAAGAAGCAAAGGATAGCCAATGGCAAATTCTTTAAATCTCGGCCTTACATACAGGTACTTATTTAGCAGGGCGCGAAGCTTTATCTCGCCGGGTAAAACCAGCGATTCCGCAGCATTTCCCGTCCGCAACAGGTAATAAGCACCAGCCCCGAAAACAATTATTAGCACAAATAGCTGCCACAATTTTAATTCTAAACCTAAATACTCAAAAACCACTTGTTTTAAACTTTTTTCCCGTACTAACAAAACCCTTGCGGCATAGATAGCAAATATTAATACCGGCAGAAGAAAAGATAATTTTACACCCCGAAATAAATCGGCATGAACAAAGTAATTATTTCCGGTTAAAAAGGCAGAAATCGCAAAGCCTCCAAAAACACCGATTAAAACTACAATGGCAAGAGAAGCCAATGCCTTTAAAAAGGAGTTTGGATTCTTAATATCGATACTAAACAACGCAATTAGCGGATATAATACGGACGCACCAAAAGCACAAAGTTTAAAGTACAAATCGAAATTCAAGGTAAATAAAGCAAAACCACCAATAAGTAGAATTACGGTAAAAGTTAGAGCGGTTTTAATATTTACTAAATCAAATAGCACCAGGGAATATCCAAATAAGATAATGAGCAATACTGATAATAATAGTTTTTCAGGCTTTCTTTCGGGTATTTTCTTTAGAGGATTAACCGGGACAAATTGATAATTTAAACTTTTCATCGTTTCATAAGTTTGGGAAGTTACGGTCTCAAAAGCAAGAACGGTAGTTTTGTTAAACTCTTTTGCCGGAATTTTAAAAACAATGGCTTTATTCCTCCGTTCCCTGATGCCAATTTTTAAACTTTCTATTTTTTCCTCCGTAGTTGCTAAAATATTGCCGCCTTCAATGGTATTTATTGTAACTTGCCGTACCCGAAAAACAGGAAGCTTAGTCCGGTTAATCATAGCATTAGTTTGCGGCTGGTCAATACCATCTAAAAGCCCCACGGAAAAGTTTTCTTTTAAAAAGGTATCGGCAAAAATTTTGGTAAATTTGTTGTTTTCCGGCAAATTCTTATCGGCAAAAACAACCTTGGGTTCCGGGCAAAAAGTTTTTATATAGGAAAGATAATTTTTTACTTCTTGTTCATTTGCGATACTCCACTGGGGAATAAATAGCAGAACATCTAAATTGTTTTTCCGGGCCATTTCCAAGCCTTGAGGATTAAAACCCAATAACAACTTTTCCGTGCTTTTATACGGATAGTTTATTTTTAGAATATATTTTTTATTTACTTGCTGTATTTGATTTTTAATCTTTCTGGCACTTAACGCGTGAATTGCCGAATCAACAATCTCCTTGTTATCGGTAATTAAATAAGTATAAGGTGCTTTTAGTTCTATAAAATCTTTGAATTCAGGAAAAGTTGCAACTGCACTAACTCCCGAAAAAAGTCCAGCCTCCTGGTTAAATATTTCCTGACTGCTACCATTCTCTTCATACAACGCTAAGCCAACAAAGCCCGTTTTCTTTAGCTTGGCTATGGTTTGCTCCGGTGTTAAACCCCAGTAACTACTTAAATTTATTAAAGTTTCGTAATCCAAGTAAAACCCCGTTTCTTTTTTCTTATCTTCAGCGATCCGCGGAGGCAAAAGAATTATTGAAAAAGCAAAAATAACCAGCAGTAAGATTGCTAAAAGTATTTTTCCTTTTTTCACCGTAAATCCCCCACCCGCTTAAAAAATTTTATTTAAATAACCGTAAATTTTTTTGTTACGTATAAGTTGCGGCAGTGCTAATCGTTCCATTTGTCTTAATAGCTGTCCCTTTCCATGGGGAAGTTTTTTTTCGCGATTTTGGGCCTCATAAAGCGTCTTTGCTATAACTTCCCCGGAATTTCCCGTAGTATTGCTAAAAATTTTAGCTTTCATAGCTTCCCTTTGACTTAAGAAAGCATCGTTATGCAATAATTCTTCAATCACCCCTCTAACTTCTGCCGGTTCATTCACCTGCCGGCAGTAGCCGCGAATTATATTTTCCAGGCTTTCTTTTGAACTTAAGTGCTCCGGAATTTGCGGTAAATTAAATAATAATATTTTTTTGCCGGCTAACATAGCATCAAAAATCGCCCCCGAATAATCGGAAATAACCACATCAGCAATTTTAAGTAAACTTAGTAAATCCGCAGATTCATCACGAATTACTATCTTATTTCCTTCTGCAACTTTGAGACCGTGGTGCAATTTGGCAATCACCAGATAACGTTCACTTAAATCTTCCAAAGCCTTTTGGTAATATCCCCAGGAAGATAATTCCCCGTAAGTGGGCAAATAAAGAATTACCGGTCTTCCTTTAGCTAACTCCAAGACCTTATCTTCTACTACTTCCCCTTTAAACCACCGGTCAAATCTGGGATTGCCAGCTTTCACTACCGGCGCATAGAAGGAAAGCTTTTCGGCATCGTAATCTCCATAAACAAAGATTAAATCAAAAAAAATATTCCACCAGGCATAATTCCACCCATCTTTTGCTAAACCATAAACCATCCGGAAATGATGGGCCTCGGGCTTTAACCGGTAGACCGTTGGAAAGAAAAAAGGACCTAAAAATACTTTAATATTTTCTTTAATTAAATTTTGTTCGGTTTTATCAATCATCTGCCAAAAGTCTATACCTTTTTCCGTTAAAAATTTTCTTGCTTCCCGGACATTACGGACATACCCTTCCGTTAAAATAATCCTGTAATCACTTTTGTTTAAATGTTTAATTATTGGTTCGTATAAAGTATAGTGAAATTTGGTATTCATTAAAAACCCAATCATAACCTCGCCTCCAAATTAAATATCCACCCTCTATCGGGTGGACTAAAAACGCTTTCCTAAACAATTTTAATTATTAATTATAGTTTTTCCCTTACTAAGACTTTCCCCTAACACTCCTATCTTCTGTGCTCCAAAAGTTATCGCCGCTAAAATAATTAATATAAGCAATGCTGCCTGGGTAAAAGTTAAAAGATTTACATACAACGCAACAATGCCAAGTAAAATGTTTAATAAATAAATTATCAAAACGGTTTTTCTTTGGGAATAGCCCAAATCTAAAATACAATGGTGCAAATGGCCCTTATCCGGTTTAAAAATCGGACGGCCTGCAAAAAACCTCCTCAAAATTGCAAATAAAGTGTCAAAAATAGGTATAGCCATAACTAAAACAGGAACGAAAATTGAAATCAAAGTTGGACTTTTCGCGGTACCCAAAACCGACAAAATACCCAAACAGTATCCCAGAAACATTGAACCGGTATCACCTAAAAATATTTCTGCCGGATTAAAATTAAATTTTAAAAAGGCCAAGGCCCCGCCCGTTAAGGCAATCGCTGCATAATAAGCAAATTCATTTCCCCGGGTCAAGGCTGCAATCCCGATAAACACAGCAGAAATAGCAGCAGTCCCCGAAGCTAACCCATCAAGACCGTCAATTAAATTAATGGCATTAACAATTGCCACAATCCAGAAAATAGTTAAAAAATAAGAAGCATCTCCCAGCCAAATTAAACCGCCAAAGGGATTGGTAACGTAATTTACTTTTATTCCAAAAGCAACCGGAATAACGGCTGCCATAATTTGCCCTAAAAGCTTTACTTTGGGATTTAAGCTATAAACATCATCTAATATTCCAAAAATTATTAAAACAACACTTCCTGCCAAAATAGCCAGAACCTTCTGGTCAATTGGTAACAGTAACAAAACTGCGGCAGTAAAGCCCCAAAAAATGGCAAGACCTCCCATGCGGGGAATGGGAGTTTTATGAACTTTTCGAGCATCGGGAATATCGATTGCTCCCACTCTTAAGGCAATTTTTTTAACCATGGGAGTTAAAATTAACGTTAAAATTAAAGCAAGGGTAAATATTTGGAATGTTTTAATCACTAACACTTAAATCATCTCCTGTAAAAAATAACCCTAAAGATTATTGTAACATTTTCGGCATTTTTCTCAATAGCAATTTTTTCTTTTTTTAAGCCAAGGCAAATAAAATTTCCGCTTCAACCACTAACTCACCATTAACTTTTCCCGATCCTCTGGCTTTCCCAAGACTTCCTTTTATTTTTAAGAGTCCAACTTCAAAAACCACCTGATCTCCCGGTAATACAGGCTTTCTAAAGCGGGCGCCATCAATACCGGCAAACATCGGAAGCTTTCCGGCATAACGTTCATCGGTCAAAATAGCCACAGCTCCTACCTGGGCCATGGCTTCTAATAGTAAAACCCCTGGCATAATAGGCCGCCCCGGGAAGTGCCCTTGAAAAAAGGGTTCGTTTATTGTGACATTTTTAATTCCAACCGCTTTTTCCCCGGGTACAACCTCCAGAATCTTGTCCACCAGTAAAAAGGGATACCTGTGGGGTAATATATTCATAATTTCGGTAACGTCTTTAATTGCCTCACTCATTATTTTCTTGTAACACCCCTTTAAAAATTATTTTCTTTTCCACAATATTATTTAACCGTTTTTCAATTTCTTTAATGTCGGTAGTTTTTGACACCGGATAAGCATAAACGATATCTCCCTGGCCAATTTCATTTACCAGAGCGTAATTTATCAGGACTTGATATTTAATACCGCTCTGCCGAACTGCAGCCATATTTAAAGAATTATTTTGTTTAGCCTTCCACAAAAATCCTTCCACACCGGTATTGAGATTTTTACCCACCAGTTCTCTGGCGGCATTTACATCACTGATAATCCGGCTTTTATACTGTTCTAACGACTCCCCCGGTTTTTGGCTCCAAAAGCCGTTATCCGGAATTTTATGACCCTCAATACCAAACTCAGCCAATCCTAACTGGCTTATAGCCCGCACTTCTTCCCAGTTCATCATTTCCGGCCATACACCTATATAACCTGTTATTAAAAACAAACTAAATTTCATGTCATAAGTTTTAAGTAAGCCCGCCCCATCGTTAAAAAATCCTTTATAGCCGTCAATAAAAATTAGTCCCACGGGTTTAGGAGGAGGTAAATTCCTTTCCCCCACATAATCGGCAATTTCACCGGCGGTTGCGGTCTGAAAGCCCCCCTCTTTAATTAATTCCAGAATCCGGTCAAGGGTCTGGGGATAGAGGGCAAAAACGTTTTTATCATCCACCCCGGGTGGTCTTATGTCATGAAAAAGAAAAACCGGAATATGGTATAGCTCTGCTTCAACTTCAAAGCGGTATCTTTCTTCGGTTAATAAGTTACCATCATTGTCTCGGCCATCCCAGGTAACTTCGTTGGTGCCTTTTTTTATTTTTTCTAAATTAATTTCACGGACCAGGTCATTTGCTTCGTTATAAATTTTTATTTTTCCCCGGGCCAATATCGGGGAGTCAAAGTAAATTTTATACGAATTATTTTTTGACCAAAGACCGATAACCTTAAAAGTCTTTAAGTCATCGGGGGTAAAAAAGTCAAAAACATCACCTTCAATAAAAAATATTCCGAGAGTAAAAATTGCAACAAAAATAATTAACTGAATTAAGATAATCTTTAACCAAAATTTCATTAAAACTGCCCCCAAACGGCAAAAAATTTATCATCAGGGGTTTTCCCACAACAAATTGGGGTGTAAAACCAAATATTCCTATTAGCAGCCAAAGTAAAAAAGTCTTTTTTCCCGTTCACCGAACTCCCTCGGAAACCTGGCTGTTATAGGTCTCCCCAGCGGTAGTTTCGGGAATACTGTTCAGAGGTGGTGGTTGTTGCTCAGTCGGTGGGGAATAACCGACGGGACCATTCTGGTAAGTAGTCCCGCCGGTAGTACTATCTGAGCTAGGGGGTGGAATAGTTTGCTGATTATCATTTTGAGCTGGCGGCGTAGTTTGTTCGGGTGTACCCGGAGGCAAAGTAGCCTTGTCACCATCAGTGCCCGAACCATTTCCGGGATTTGGCTGATAAGTATCACTACCTGTGGCAGGTTTTTTCTGATAGGTTTCCTTAGTAGTTGAAGTTTTTGGAGTCTTAACAGTTTTTTTCTTCTTGACAATTTTAACCCCGGCATTTTCTTCCTTGGTACCAAGAACGATATTTTGTTCTATTTGGCCCGCAAACAGCATATCTACCAGGTTTTTAGCCACTTCCAAATCCGCCTGCCAGTAGCTTACGCCATTGTAGTTGTAGAAATATCCCGGAAGGGTCTGGGTAATGATGCTATCCTTATTGAGCTCCCGACTAAAGGCTAAAAGCGACATCAGGTCTTTGGTGGACATATCCGTTTCAACCATTTGAATAATTTCCGGAATGAGTTTGGGAAGCTTTAAAAGCGTTCCCGGTTGCAAAGCTTGTTCGGCTAAAGCTTTTAAGAATTTCTGTTGCCTTTGGGTACGACTAATATCACCCAAAGCATCACTTCTATAACGCACATACATTAAGGCTTTTTCCCCGTTTAAGTGCTGCCGACCCTTTTTAAGATTAATGGTATAGGGATACTCATCAGCGTGATACATGTCTTTCTCGACGTCAATGGTAACCCCGCCCAAGGTATCAATAACTTTTTTAAAATCTTCAAAGTTTACCAGTACATAATAGTCCACCGGCTTTCCTAAAAGGTCGGAAACCACTTGTTTGGTTAAATCTATCCCACCTACAACATGGGCAGCATTTATTTTATCCCAGCCGTGCCCCGGAATATTTACCCGCGTATCCCGCGGTATGGAAACCAGGACAACTTTTTTTAAATTGCTGTCAATGCTGGCAAAAATAATGGTATCGGTACGCTCCCTGCGGTTTTTGCTATGGCGGTCATCAACCCCTAAAAGAAGAATATTTACCCTCCCGGGTTTTTCACTGGCAACGGCTATGTTATCCCCCTGGGTTCGCGGGGGGGTAAAGACATCTTTCATGGTATAGTAAAAGTAAGCAAAAGCGGTTCCGATAACAAATAGCAAAATTAAAAGGGATAAGAGTAAAACCTTTCGCCGCCGCTTTTTTTTACGAAGAATCTTTTTCTGCACTCTTTCCATTGCGGAGTCCAAGCTTATCACCTCATTTCCTCATCTATTTTACTTTATTTTAAAAACTTCCACAATATTAAAATCTTAGAAAAAAGAAAAAGCGGAAAGGGTCTTCCCCTTCCGCCCGGTTATTGATTTTATTCGCCAAAATAATATACCGGTTTTCCGGTAGCCGTAGGACCGCTTGGTCTGGTCTGTCCTGCAAAGAAGGTATGGGTGCGGACATAGAGGTTATCAGCGGTCTTAGCGGTACCCGGCATGATTTTTTCCACATCAAAGGCACTGCCGTGGCAGGTAGAGCAGGTTGCTTTTGGATCTTTAAGGGTTGCGTTTTGCTTAGTTTTATGCGGTGAATGGCAATCGTTACAGCTTAAGATATTGTTCTTGTAGTGCTTGGACTGGATAAATCCTTGATATTGCTGATGGTGTTTAGCTTCTTCGTAAACCCCGTAAGTCGTAGAAAGCACATCGGTCTTAAATAGGCCAGCTAAATCTCCGGTATAACTCTTATCAAAAGGATCTTCCGGCTGTATTCCAGGCATTACAACTTCCTCGGGATACCACTTGGTCCAGTCATCCCAGGGTCGGAAAGTTTGGCCAACTTCCGGTGCTGGCAGGTCTTCCCTGGGGTTACCTTGCGGCGATTTATACTTCTCGTTTTCCACCCGGATGTGGCAATAGCCGCAAGCCCGGGTTTGCTCGGCTTTAGTTTGCTTGGCCGGGTTCCAGATATCAAGCTTGGATTTGGTGTAAACGTGAACTGATCCGGGACCATGGCAAGCTTCGCAGCCAACGTTCAACTCCGACCAGGTGGCTTTAGCTGTTGCCGGATTATTTGGATCATAGGATGTAAGCCTATATCCGGTGGTGTGGCAGGTAGCGCACATCATGTTCCAGTCATTGGCACTCCCGTAATTTTCCCATTTGCCGGTCATGCGGTTAAACTGCTTGTTTAACATTTGCAATCCACCGGTAACCTTATTTTTGACAAGGTAGCGTTGCTTCCACTTGGACCCAATTACATACTGAACATCAAGGATGGAAAAAGTCTCTTTGGTAACGTTGCCAATCGTTGGTCCATCGTTGGTACCATTTCCGTCCTGGTCATAAACCCATTTTAATACTGCATCCTTAAGGATCCCTTCATCCCGCTTCATAATCATCTTGCTGTGATAGGTATCTTCTTTCCAGCTACTATACTCGGTTGGGTGACAGGTTTTGCACTTTTCCGAAGTAACAAAAGTACGCTCCTTGGGTGCTCCCTTATACATTAAAGTCTTAGCTTTAGCTAAAAGAGCTTCCGCCTCAGCTTTGGTTAAAACCTTACCGGCGTTAAGGTAATAGTACTTACCGGATTTGTCCCCGGACACAAGATTATTTTTAACCATAATAGCAACGTAGCTTTTGTAAGCTGCATTTACCCCTTTGGAATCCTTAAACTTGGCCAGCACCTTATTAACTTCCGAAGGATTAATCTTGAGATTTAAAAGAGTTGCAATGTACTTGTAGGCTTCCTGACGGGTTACCGTTGAGGTAGGAGCAGATACTTGAAGAGTTTTGCCTAAAATCTTGTCCACCGAAGCAGCAAAATCATTTTCGGTGTAATAACTTGAAGTAGGTGCAGGCAGTTTAAAGCCGTTATTTTTAAACGCCTGCCCTTCAGAAGTAAGTTTGCTAAAATCTGCCATGTCCGCATGGCAATAAGTACAGGCCTTGCCGGTTTGTGAAGCATAAGTACTATTGGCAAAAGCCATGCCGGTAAAAAGCATCAGGCTTACAATAATACCGGCAACAATTAAAACAGTACGCTTCAAGAAAAACCCCCCTTTCAAAATCTTTTACATTTCGTAGTACTTCTGTAACAATTTTAACACATTTCGACTTAACTGTCATATGAAATATTGGAATAATTTACTTTGGAAAAAATTATAAATACTATTTCAGTTATTTATGGTTTTTTATGGTTGTATTTTTTTTCTTGTAATTTTACATCTTGCTCATTTTGTGTTTTATATGTTTTATGGATATAAGCATTTTTTATAGTAGCGAAAATACGTTTTTATTTCATCTTCTAATAAGTGCATTATTTTAAAAAAATAACCCTCCTTAAACGGAGGGTCTTTACTGAAGTTTTACGTATTTTTTGCTTACATATCCATATTTTCCGTTCGAGGTTTTTACATAATACCAATCGCCGGTAGACTTATTTAGGTAAACGGTGAGGCGTGTATTTAAAGGCAATTTCGCAATGATATTATTGCTTAAAACCTGAGGGGTTTTCCTTAAGTATAGATTATTAGTTGCTACTATCCCAACTCTTGTTGTATAAGGAACTGCAGAATTAGAAGTTGACAACTCTGCAATTTTTTTCTCTAAAGCAGCAATACGACCTTGCAGGTTATAGACCTGGTCAGCAACCGCCTTCACCTGTTTATCCACATAACTTTTAGCTACCAGCGGATCCTGGGGTGACCCGGGAACCACATCTTCATTCTGGGCCAAGATTTTTCCCCCCAGGAATAGCCCGGCAGTAAAAGCGATAATTATACCCAAAATCACATATACGTTTTTTTTCATAAAAACCACCGCCTTAAATCGTTTTAATTATATTTTAACACTTTTTCGGCAGATTTGTCCAAAAAAACTGGTAAATTATCCGTTATCCTTCTATAATTAAATATATAAGCTACGGCCAAAGGGGGTGGAAAAATGATTAAAACTTATTACTACAACCACAAAACTAACACCATGGAACATGATGTGGATTTATCCAGACTTGCGGAACTTTTAGCGGATCCCGAAAGCATGCTGTGGGTAGATTTATACAATTTTGAGGAAAAAGAGCTTTACTACCTTGCCCGCATTTTTAACTTTCACGAATTGACGGTAGAAGACTGTTTAACCTTCAGCCCCCGGGCCAAAGTGGATAAGTACGAAAATTATTATTTCTTCCTGCTCCACGCCTTAAGATACGATGAAGAACAGGACGAAGAAATCCTTCTGGTGCAGTTAGGTGTATATCTGGGCACTAACTTTATCGTTACCGTTCATAAAAGCGCCCTTCCCAGTCTTGGTAAGCTTGCTTTGGTATGCCGCCGGAGTTCCGAAATCTGTGTAAAGGGCACCGAATACTTTCTTTATTCGATCATTGACGGCATCGTCGATGAATATTTCCCCATCCTCGAACAAGTAACCAACCGTATCGAGGACCTGGAAGATGAAATTTACGAACAACCCAACCGGGAAATTACCGATGAGTTTATTGACTTAAAGCGTACCATTTTAGCAATCCGTCGGGCAATATCCCACCAGAAAAGGATTTTCGGTAATTTAATTCGTCCACCTTTCCCGTTAAGCGAAGAGATAAAGCCTTATTTTTCTGACCTTGCCGACCATTTAGAGCGGGCCACCGATACGGTCGATAGCCAGCGGGACATGCTCGATCAAATCTTAATGACTTATAACTCTATTATTACTACGCGAACCAACGAGACAATGCGGGTTTTAACAATTATTTCGACCATTTTCATGCCCCTCACCTTTGTCACCGGGTTTTTCGGAATGAACGTTCCATTTCCGGCCCAGAATCATTATATCTCTACCGGCATTATCACCGCAGGTTTAATCGCTATTTCTTACGGCATGGTTCGCTGGTTTAAGTATAAAAATTGGATGTGATAATGGTGATAGGTGGTGAGTCGTAAGTGGTAGGTAAAAGATTTAATACATACCACTCACCAGCTATCACTGACCACTGCTTTAGTAAGGCCGGCTCCTGCCGCGTGCTTTACCGACGATTGACTGCCCACCACTTACCACCATAAAGGCTCCTGCTGCCTAAAAATGTCCAAAAAAATTGCGCACAAAAGTGCGCAATTTTTTTGTGGTTTCATTTTACATCTTCTCAAAAGCATCCTTGTCGGCGCCGCAGTCGGGGCAAACCCAGTCCGCCGGAAGGTTTTCAAAAGGCGTACCTGGAGCTATCCCCTGAGACTCATCCCCTACTTCCGGGTCATAGACATACCCGCAAATACTGCAAACATATTTGTCCATTACAATACCTGGTCATCCAAACTGTGCAAAACTGCATCAGTTTAGAAGGTTGGGGTATTTGTTGTCCGCCTTTCAGACTGTCCCAGCCCCAACTGGCGGTATTTGGGACAGCCATAGCCCCTGCCCCAAGAAGCAGGAACTTACCGTGACTTTCAGCCACCTTCTCCCATACCGCTTACGAG
>NZ_ATYG01000016.1:0-71848 GCF_000427565.1 Carboxydothermus ferrireducens DSM 11255 | reverse complement strand
AGGCAGTATAAAAAACTGCCTGGCCAAATAAAGTGAGCAATATTTGCGGCCACTTAATTTGAGCTAAATGTGGTCAATTAGTGTGAGCGGTAACATTTAATGGCTTTTGATTATGCTAAAGCGGTTATTGATAATGAAATTGCTCTTATGCTGAAAAAGTTGAAAACTGGTATTGTCTATGATGAAAAAGAATTATGCATTGATTTGGTAAGAGAAGTTGGTCCTGGTGGTTCCTTTATGAACTTGGATCATACTTTAAAAAATATGAAGAAAGTTGGTTTTCTGCCGAAGATTGCTACCAGAGAAATGAGAAAACGCTGGGTAGAAGAAGGTAAATTAGAAGCTGCCGATAGGGCAATGCGGGAAGTGCAAAAGATCTTTAAAAATTATAAAGGAATGCAATTCCCAGATGAGGTTGAAAGAAAAATCCGGGAGCGATTCCCAGGCTTGGTACCTGGCAACGTACAATGGGAATAACATTTAGGGTAAAAGGGGGAAGAGGCAATGGGTATAAAAGATATTTATGAAGCTGTAATAAATTATGATGAAGATAAAGTTATTAAATATGTAAAAGAAGAATTAGCAAAAGGTACGGATGTTTCGGAAATTTTAAATAACGGCTTAATTGCTGCCATGGATGAGGTTGGTCGCTTATATAGTGAAGGAGAAATTTTTGTGCCAGAAATGTTGCGATCAGCTTTAGCTATGAAAAAAGGTTTAGAATTACTTAAACCTTATCTTTTAAATTCTGAACAAAGTTCAAAAGGTGTTATTGTAATGGGTACGGTAAAAGGAGATTTGCATGATATCGGTAAAAGCCTTGTGGGGATGATGTTAGAAGGTGCAGGCTTTGAAGTAATCGACTTGGGTGTGGATGTTGATGCGGAAAAATTTATAACCGTTGCCGAGGAGAAAGGCGCAAAAATTATTGGTTTGTCAGCATTACTTACGACTACAATGCCGGAAATGGGTAAGGTAATCAAATTAGTAAAGGAAAAAGGATTAAATGTGAAAGTAATTGTGGGTGGAGCACCTGTGACCGCAGAATTTGCTGAAAAGATAGGTGCTGATGGGCATAGTGTTGACGCTGCAGGGGCAGTGGAGTTAGCCCGCCGCTTGGTAGGACAATAATTAAGAAAAAAGGGGAGGAGAGTTCAAGTGTTAATTGTAGGGGAGCTAATTAATGCAAGTAGAAAACAAATTGCCGATTTTATTAAAGATAGAAATGTAGCTGAAATACAAAAGGTAGCAAAAGATCAGTGGGAAGCGGGTGCAGACTATATTGATGTTAACGCAGGGATTTTTGTCGGAGAAGAAGCTGAATTACTAAGATGGTTGGTACAAATTGTTCAGGAAGTAGTGGATGCTCCATGCAGTATTGATAGCCCAGACCCCCAAGCGATAGAAGCTGCTCTAAGCGTGCATAAAGGGATAGCGATGATAAATTCTATATCTTTAGAAAAGGAAAGATTTGAGAAACTTTTGCCAATTATTGCTGGTTCTGATTTAAAAGTTATTGCTCTTTGTATGAGTGATGAGGGAATGCCCGAAACAACGGAAGAAAGAGTTAAAGTGGCTGATAAACTGATTAATGCTTTGGTACAAAATAATATTAAAGAAGAGAATATTTATGTTGACCCACTGGTGCAGCCGATTGCTACAAACCACATCTTTGGCAAAGAATTTTTAAATGCTATCGATGAGATTACCAAAAGATTTCCCACTGTTCATACTATGTGCGGCCTCTCTAATGTTTCCTATGGCTTACCTAACCGAAAGTTTCTGAATCAAACTTTTGCAGTAATGGCTATTGCCAAAGGTTTAGACGGATTAATTATCAATCCTCTTGATAAAGAAATGATGGCGAGAATTATTGCAGCAGAAACATTAATTGGGAGAGACCTTTACTGCAGTAATTACTTAAAAGCATATCGTGACAAAAAGTTCGAATTTTAAGCAAGTATTATTTACACCTTGCCGCCTTTTGGCAAGGTTTTTTTGTAGATGGGGTGAATAAGATGGTAACTAGAGTGATTTTATTCGACTTTGATGGAGTAATCGCTGACAGTTTTTCGATATTTTGTAAATGCTTTTTTGAAAGCTGTAAAACGGTAAATATAAATAAATTTGCTACGCAAGAAGACATCTTACGTTTGTTTTATGGGAACTTTTACCAAAGATTAAAAGATGAATTACAAGATGAGGTTATGGCAAATAAAGTAATGGAAGTTTATTTCATTAAATTAAAACGGGAAATAGGAAAAATTAAATTATTTGCAGGCATGGATGAAGTATTAATGAAGCTATCAAAGTTAGCCAAAATTTTTATAATTACTTCAAATCGAGAAGAAATAGTAAGAGAAGTATTAATTAATAATAAAATAATTGAAGATTTAGAAATTTTTGGGTCGGAGCAAATAAAAAGTAAATCGTTAAAAATTCAATCTATATTAAAAAATTATAATAATTTTTCAGAAATATTTTTTATTACTGATACCGTTGGTGATGTCCTTGAAGTAAAAAAATTTCCAATAAAAATTGCCGGAGTAGCGTGGGGATGGCACAAACCGGAGGAATTGCTAAAAAACGGAGTAGAAATAGTTTTTAAATCCCCAAAAGAGTTATTAGAGAAATTTAGTTAAGTAGTAGCTGAATTGTATAAGTCAGAATCGACTTGTAAAAGCACCAAAACAGGCCTAATTATATTGGCACAAAAATTGCTAAAACATCGAAGAGAAAATTTTAATGAGGGGGGTAGATCGGATAGATCGCACGGACTCTAAATTCGTGCAGCCGGGTGAAACGCCCGGACTCCCCGCCAAAAACAGGTTGGAGGTTTTTATGCAAACCTGGAGTTTATCTCAGAAACAACGTTTAATTGAATTAAATGCTCCGCAAGAGCTTTTAAATAAAACTTTTACGACCGTTGAGGAACGTAATAAAGCTTTTCAAGTTCTGGAAAAGAAATTGGTTTTGGAAGCAAAAAAGCACCTTTCCTATATTCAAAAAGTAACTCGACAACCGGAAATAAGTATTATGGAAAAAAAACTTGATGAAGTTTTAACTACTCATGGTTTTGTAAAAGTTATTACACCTACCATTATTTCCAAAGAAGCTTTAATTAAAATGGGTATTATTGAAAGTCATCCCCTATTTAAACAAATTTTCTGGATAGGTGAAAATAAATGTTTAAGGCCGATGTTAGCACCCAATTTATATAGTATGTGGAGAAGGTTACAGAGATTGTGGGAAAAACCCATTAAAATTTACGAGATTGGTACATGTTATCGCAAAGAATCAAAAGGTTCAAAACATTTAGCGGAATTTACCATGTTAAATGTTGCAGTACTGGGAATTGCTTTAAAAGAAAGAAAAAGGGTGTTTGAGGAAATCGTTAGACTTGTAATGGAAACCTTTGAAATCAAGGATTACCGGGTGGTTGAAACCACTTCGGAGGTTTATGGAAGTACTTTCGATGTAATTAAAGGATTTGAATTAGCCTCTGGGGCAATGGGACCTCATCCTTTAGATGCAAAGTGGGAAATTTATGATCCGTGGGTAGGTATTGGATTTGGTATAGAACGATTAATTCTCGCCAAAAGGGGCGTATATAACATTCAAAGTGTTGGACGCAGTCTTACCTATCTTGATGGCATACGCTTAAATATTTAAATGCAAATTGTATAGCTTTTGTTTAAATTTATTTAAAAAATCTTAAAAAAGGAGATGAATTCATGGTAGAGAAAATTCTAATTGATGAATCGATTAGTTTAGAACATGTTGGGAAAATTTATCAGCTGGTAAGTAAAGTTCCTGAGTTTAAAAATTCTCGAATAAATCAAATTGAAATTTTACCTGGTGGCTTAACGAATAGTAATTATAAAGTAACGATTTCGGGAGTTGATTATGCTTTAAGAATTGCTGGCGCAGGTACAGCCGAATATATAAATAGACCTGCGGAGAAGCATGCTGCGCAATTAATGGCGGAATTGGGAATTAATGCGGAAGTGATTTATTATGATGAAACAACTGGGGATCAAATTTGCCGTTTTATTCATGGAAAAACTTTGCATATACCCGACTTTCACCAAAATGAGGACTATATTGTTAAGGCGGCAAAAGTATTTAGAAAATTTCATGAGAGTGGTTTAGAGTTTTTAACAGAGTTCAACTTACTTCAAGAAATGGAAAATTACAAGAATTTATTAATTCAGAAAAATTATAACTTTTATGATGGAGCTGAGACCTTAGAAAAAAATGTAGCAGAAGTAAAGAAAGTTTTAGCTATTAATCCTCCAAAGTTAGCTCCTTGCCATAACGACCCTTTGTGTGAAAATTGGATAGATAATGGTGAAAAGCTGTTTTTAATTGACTGGGAATATTGTGGAATGAACGATCCAATGTTTGATTTAGCTGCTCTTGTTTTGGAAGCCGATTTAAATGAAGATCAAGAAAGGCTCTTATTGAGATCGTATTATGATAGTGATGTGATTACGAAAAAACAATACGGCAGTTTAATCATCAATAAATTTTTATGTGATGCCTTATGGTCTTACTGGGCAGTGTTGCAAATTGCCACAGGGAAGCCTCATGAAGAATATTGGCATTATGGCTTAAACCGGTTTAATAGGGCCTTAACCCTTGTCGCTAATGGGAAATTGCAAGAAGCATTAACAGCGTTTGATGATTAAGACTATTAGGTGGGAAATGTTATGCTGCTTTCGAACAAGGTAGATATAATTTTAGAAAAAGCAATGTATGAAGAAGAGTTGACCAGTGATGAAATTAAATATTTGTTGCTTTTAAGTGAGAAAGATGATATAGCAAAGATGTTCCGAGTTGCAAGATTTTTACGTTATAAATATTTCAAAAATAAGATATTTTATTACGGTTTTCTTTACTTTTCAACTTTCTGCCGCAATAATTGTAATTTTTGTTTGTATCGCAAAAGTAATCAGATTGTTCAAAGGTATCGAAAGGATAAAAAGGAAATTTTGGAAATTTCCGAGCAATTGATTGCTTCTGGTGTGCACTTGATTGATTTTACAATGGGGGAAGATCCTTATTACCTTTTAAATGATGAAAACCTTGAGGAATTAATGAATTTGTTTAAAGAAATAAAAACAAAATTTAATATTCCACTAATGGTATCGCCTGGGGTAGTTTCTGAAAAAATTTTAGATAATTTTAAAATAGCCGGTGTTAATTGGTACGCCTGTTATCAAGAAACTCACAATAAAAAGTTGTACCAAAAACTCCGGATAAATCAGAGCTTTAATGAGCGCATGGAAAAAAAATTTTATGCTAAAAAAATAGGTTTACTTATTGAAGAAGGGATTCTTGTAGGAGTTGGGGAAACCGTTGATGACATAATTAATTCTTTTGAAAATATGAAAATTTTGGACGCTGATCAAGTAAGAGTCATGAGCTTTATTCCTCAGCGCAATACTCCAATGGAAAATTGGATTTCGCCGCAAAGAATTTGGGAACTTAAAATTATTGCAGTAATGAGGCTTTTATTTCCAGATAGATTAATACCGGCATCGTTAGATGTCGATGGTTTTTCGGGGTTAAAAGACCGTTTAGCTGCGGGGGCAAATGTTATAACTTCGATAATTCCTCCGCGGAAAGGGTTAAAAGGTGTTTCTAATTCAGAGCTCGATATTGATGATGGTAAAAGGTCTACAGATTTTATTACTCCTTTTTTAATGAAGCATAATCTTTGCCCTGCAAATAAAGAGGAGTACGAGGCTTGGCTTCTAAAAAGGAAAAGGCCTGGTGATTTTTAAAAAAATTACAGGAGAAGATTATGCGGGTTGCTGTAATTGGTGGCAAATTGCAAGGGGTTGAAGTTTGTTATTTAGCCAAAAAAGCTGGTTGGGAAGTAATTTTAATAGATAAGAACATAACAGTGCCGGCTAAAGGTTTAAGTGAGTCCTTTTTTTCTATAAATGTTTTTGATAAAAAAGTTGCTGACTTATTGAAAAATACGGATTTAATAATACCTGCCCTTGAAAGCTTAGAAGTTTTACAAGAGTTACAGAAGATAGCTGTAGAAATTGATGTACCTTTGTTGTTTGATTTGGATTCTTATAAAATTACTTCTTCAAAAATTATTTCCAATAAGTTAATCCGTAACCTTAAAATACCTCAACCTGACCAGTGGCCAAATTGCAAATTTCCCGTTATAATTAAACCTTCTTTTTCCAGTGGGAGCAAAGGGGTTAGAAAAATATCAAATTATTTGCAGCTTAGTAACCTAAATCTCAAAGAGCTTGTGGATGATTGGGTTATAGAGGAATATTTAGATGGTCCATCTTTTTCCATTGAAGTTGCTGGATTTAAAGAAAACTACCGTACTTTGCAAATAACTGAACTGCAAATGGACCCCAGCTATGACTGCAAACGGGTTATTGCTCCTGCAAATTTACAGGAAAGTTTGCAAAAAAAGTTAGAAAACATTGCACTGACTATTGCCCAAAAATTAAGGCTAAAAGGAATTATGGATGTTGAAGTTATTTTAAGTGGAGGTCAATTGAAAGTTTTAGAGATAGATGCAAGGATTCCCAGTCAAACTCCGACGGTAGTATTTCATGCAAGTGGAGTCAATATGCTGAAAGAAGTGGGAGAAGCTTTTAAATGGGGCAAAGAACTGACATTCCAAAAAAATAAAGACGAGGCAGTAATTTATGAACACATAAGGGTGGATTCCGAGAAAATTGAAGTATTAGGTGAAAACATTATGACCACCGGTGGACCCTTAACCCTTATGGAAAATTTTTTTGGAGCCGATGAGGCTATTACCAATTATACTGCGGGACAAAATCAATGGATTGCAACTGTAATATTCAAAGCAAAAACCTTAACTGAAGTTTGGGAAAAACACAAATATTTTATTGAAAATTTAAAAAGAACTTTTAAGATACAAAAGTATATTGATAATTTTCCTAATTGAACCAAATAAAGGAGCCAGTGATGCTTATGACTCGATTAACAAATTTTGACATAGCAAACATTTCAGCCAACTTAAAAAACTATGATCAGGAACTTTTTTTAAAAGCAGGCCTTAGGTTAAAGGAAATTGCGGCAAAAGCTACGCAAAAAGATGTAACAATAGAGAAGATAAATTACAAAGTTGCAGTAATACCTATGACTTGCGGCCAAGGGGTTATCGAGGGATTTGCGGAAACGGTGCGGGACATAATAAAGTTTTTAGGATTTAATGCTTTTGTTTGTCAAAAAAGTGACGTTGCTGGTTTTGTTGAAGCGTTAGATAAAAGGGCAAAAATCATATTGATGGCTGATGATGAAAAATTTATTGCTTACAATTTGGAAAATCATAAAATTTCGGATAATGATAAAGCTACAGCAAAAGGTTACGTTATTGCCCTGGATTCTATGGTAAAAGGGGTACAAGGAAAAGATATTCTGTTACTCGGAGCGGGAAGGGTAGGAAGTTATGCTGCCTTTTACCTGACAAATCTGGGAGCTCATTTAGCCATTTACGATATTGAACAGCAAAAAGCGCTAAATTTAGCTCGAAAAGTTAATGATGCTTTTAATATTGAGCCCAAAATAATTTTTAACTTAGATGATGCCTTAAAAAGATATGACATTATTTTTGATGCTACGCCGGCGCCGCAAATTATTAATGAACAACACCTCAGTGAAAATAAATTTATTGCTGCTCCCGGGATTCCTTTGGGGGTAAAAAATGAGTTGATTCCCATGATCCAGCAACGGTTAATTCATGATCCCCTGCAAATTGGTGTGGCTACGATGATTTACGATGTATTATAGGAGAGGTTTATGATGGACAGGACATATAAAGTTAAAAATATTGAAAATGTGATAAGTAGTAAAAAAGATGAAAAAAAAAGGTACTACCGTAAAAATTATAATTTTTTTGAATTGTTAAAAAAAATTAAGCTTTGGCCCTCCAGAAAAGGAATATTGCATGGAATAAAATCCATTACCGTAATTGGTAATAAGGCAGAGATTACTACTCATTGCAATGAGAAATTTATGATTCGCAATTCAAAAAATAGTCGCGCCTCAAGGTGGCTGAGAAATAAATGGTTAGTTAAAGTTTGCCCACGGTGTAAAATTCCACAGTGGAAGTTAGAAAAGTATGCCTCAACTATTATAACCCAAGACTATGGTGCAAAGTTTTAATAATAACTTTTTAAAGGAGGGGGGTTGAGGGAGCTTTACTGGTGGTTTTAAAGTTAATGTTTAAAAGTTTATTATTACAATACTAAGGAGGCGTATAAAAGTGAGTAATTTTGAAAGTTTAGCACAAATGGTAATTGCAGGACAGGAAGAAGAAATTAAGGCAGCGGTAAAAAATTTACTTGATGCAGGGGTTGATCCCTTAGATATTATTAATAATGGTTTAGTAGCGGGAATGAATGTTGTAGGGGTAAAATTTAAATCCGGGGAAATGTTTGTTCCAGAAGTGTTAAAGTCGGCCAAGGCTATGGCCGCGGGAATGGAGCTAGTCAAACCTCTCCTTACAGACAAAAAAGTTGAAAGTAAAGGCAAAGTATTGTTAGGAACTGTAAAAGGCGATTTGCATGATATCGGGAAAAATTTAGTTGCCATGATGTTGGAAAGTGCTGGCTTGGAGGTTATCGATTTAGGAATTGATGTTGACCCGGAAGATTTTATAAATGCTGTTTATGAATATGAGCCACAAATCGTAGGAATGTCTGCACTTTTAACGACAACCATGCCCAGAATGAAGGAGACCATAGAAATGTTTGAAGAAGAAGGAATTCGCGATAAAGTAAAAATTATTGTTGGTGGTGCGCCTGTAACCAAAGATTTTGCTGAAAAAATTGGTGCGGATGGTACTGCTCCGGATGCTGCTTCTGCTACCGAACTTTGTTTAAAACTTTTGGGCAAAGCTTAAGAAAGCGAACGCTCTTGGCTCCCTGGCCAAGGGCGTTCGCTTTTTCCTTTTTTAAAATTTCGGTTTCTTTCTGCGTTTTTCTTTTTCTTTTGCCTTAATTTCGGCAGTTTCTGCTTCGGCTTCTTTGACGATTTCTTTGAGTTGCTTCTGGATGTTTTCCGGCAGCGGACTTGGATTTTTGAAATTTTCTAGAATGTCAATTGCTTTTTCGTAAGCCCGCTCTACAATATCTTTGCCTCCTAGCGCCATCCAGCCATCGCGATTGTGTCTATCAATTAATTCAGTTGTGGATAATTCTCTGAAATGTTTGTAAGTGTGTTCGTGGCTCAGGAACTCGCCTCCGGGCCCTACCGAACGAACAACTTCCAGAGCCATTTTTTCATCGTTTATTGGGATGCCTTTTACGCAATGCAGTATTTGTCGGACAAATTCATTTTGCATGACAAGAGTTGCATAATCCCAGGTTAAGCCACCTTCGAGTAAGCCAAGACCATAAATCATGTTAGCCCCTGCTAACGCTGGTAGGATAGCGGTCATGGCAAACTCGAAAGCTTGCTGAGCATCGGGAACTTTGCTATCAGTCTATCCACCCGCCACCCAGCTCGGGACCTTATAAAATTGTGCCAATTGAGCTACCGCTGCACTGAAAAGTGCCAATTCGGGAGCGCCAACGCAAGCAACGGTTGTCCTTAGATCCATCATTGTTGTAGAAGTCCCATAAACCATGGGATAACCTTTTTTAAGTAACTGGCCTAATACAAACATACTGAGAATTTCAGCGTTATGGGTAACCAAGGTACTTGCTAAATGAACGCATGTGGTACCTCCCGCTAAACCCATGGAATTGATTTTAGCGGGAACACCCCATTTAATTGCCTCAATTAATGTATCGGTAGCACCTTTGGAGTGTACTAAAGGACTGACCGGGTCGGTACTTTGCGAGAATAGTGGTCTTTCTCTAAATTTGTCTTCGCCTCCGGCAACAATATAGCCCATTTTGGCTACAGCCCGTAAATTTTCCGGACGATTCATACCAATGTACGCATGTTTTGTTGAATAGTTATAAAAAGACTCGGCAATGTGCACTTGTGCAACATCTGGATCTACTTCGGATGGACCAATGGCCCTTTCGAAAACTACTATCTGGTCCATAGCTTCACAAAATCTGGTCACATCATCAACATCTTTTTTAGTTGGTTTACGAATTTGGCGGGTATAGGGGTCAATTAATTGAACTGCTTCGCCGAAATTCACAAATCCAGTGCGATTGCCCTCGCAAATCCAGTCATTTTCTGGGTTACGCCCACAAGCCCTAAAGGTTTTCGGAACCGAATTAATAGCATCTTCTACCAAGTGAGGCGGAATTTTTACTATTTGGGTTTCGGGATTAACAATACAACCATGACTGTAAAAAATTTCACGGGCTTGTTCGCTTTCTACTTTAACTCCAACATGCCATAATAAATCTAATGTTGCTAAATGAATGTCATACAATTCATCTTCAGTGAACATTCTGAGACCAATGCCTTCCATTCTTAAACTTCCTGCATGTAAACCTCGTCTAGCCAAAAAATCACCTCCTAAAGAATGATAGTAAATGTTAAGCTTAATAAATTATGGCTTTGATTACCACCTCCTGTAAAGCTAAAGAATTAAAGTTGGCTTTAAAACAATCTTCCTAGCAAAAAATATGCCACAATAAAAAAAGCCGGAAAGTCCGGCTTTTAAGGGTTTGTAATTTACTTATGATTTGAAAAAGTTTAAATAAGTCAGAGATGATTTATTTGTTTAACGATTTAGAACAATATTTGCGAATAAGTCGGTTGGCTTTACTTTGACTGATTTTTAAAGCCTTGGCAACTTTATAGGAACTTTTGAACTGCTGGTAGGCCCTAGTAATTAGTTCTTTTTCGAAATCGGCTAATGCTTGTTCAAGGGAATTAGGTAATTGTAGAGGTTTTTCATCGGGTGGTGAAGTACCGATGGTATTGAATGGGATGTCAAAATTGTTAATAGTATTTTTAGTTGAGATAACCACCAGACGTTCGATAACGTTTTCCAGTTCACGCACATTGCCCGGCCAGGAATAAGCTAAAAATTGATTAAGGCACTCTTTACCCAACGTACGGGAGGTATGGTATTTTTTGTTGTATTTTTCCAAGAAATATTGGGCCAAGGGGATGATTTCTTCCTTTCTTTCTCTAAGGGGAGGAAGTTCGATTTCAAAAGTACTTAGGCGGTAATATAAATCTTCTCTAAAAGTTTTATTTTTTATCATTTCCCGTAAATTCCTGTTGGTTGCAGCGATAAAACGGCATCTTGCTTTTTGAACTTCGCGCCCACCGATTTTAAAATATTCTCCTTCTTGTAAAATATGTAAAAGCTTTGTTTGTACGTTGAAAGGTAAATCACCAATTTCATCTAGAAAAAGCGTTCCTTCAGCAGCTAAATCGATTAAGCCCATTTTACCTTTTTCGCTGGCTCCCGTAAAAGCTCCTTTTTCATAGCCAAATAGTTCGGCTTCAAATAATTCTGGCGGTATGGAAGCGCAGTTTAATGTAATAAAGGGTCCGTTTTTTCGGTTACTGTTCTTATGGATAAATTTGGCGAGCATTCCCTTTCCTGTGCCGGATTCCCCAAGAATCAATACCGGAGAATCGACTTGGGCGATTCTTTTAGCCATAAAGATGATGGATTCCATTTTTTTGCTTTTACAAATGAAATCGGGAATATCTAATTCGGTTTTTCTCAGCCTCTTTACTTCTTCTTTCATTCGCTTCAGCAATTTTTTACTTTGTTCAAGCTCATGTTTTAAGCCTTCGGTTTCGGTAATATCTCTTGAATTTTCAATAACAAATTCGATATTTCCCTCATCGTCAAAAATAGGAGTAGCTGTGGTTAAAAGCTTTTTACCGGTTCGGGTGGTTTGTTCGATGGTAAGTCTTTGTTTGGTTTTAAGTACTAAGGGACTGAGCCGTGGCTCCCATAAACCGTACTTGGAAAGTTCTTCCGAGCTTTTACCAATAATTTCAGAGGCTTTAACCCCGTAATGCTTTTCGCAGGCATTATTAACATAAACAACTATTCCCTCGGCGTTCACTATATAAATCTCATCAAAGGAACAATCGAGAATCTTTTTTAAAGTGTCAAAGTCAAAATTGACTTGACTTTTTAACATAATGTCTTCCCCCGGTTAACTTATACACACTTTGTTAAAAATAATTCGGCATTACTTTAAAAATTCCTTTTACAAAAATAAATATTCGACAAAAAAATCAGAAAAGTCAAAAAACCAACAAAATTTAACACAAATCCAAAGAAAGTTAAAGCCTGTTGAATAAGTCAAAAGAGAATTAACGAAATTTAAACCCTTTTGTAGCACTGCGCTGGTACAAAATTTGCTTGAAATTTTTAAAAACCATAAGCTTTTGGGAGGTGATGGAGAAAATTGGAATGAAACTCAAATTTTAAAACAATTGAAAAAATACAAACAGTACTCTGAAGGTAAACAGCATAAGTGACATTCAGGAAAAAACCGCATGTGGTAGATTATGAAACCACTGTAGAACAGGATTATTTAGAAAAACGGAAATTAAAGAGATTTGTCAGGCCGCTTTTACTCGGTGGCTTAGGAGTAGGCTACGTTATATCTTGTGACTATTTTGGCGGGAATTTTGACATTGGTGCTGGCGTATTTGGTGGATTACTGGTTGTTACGATTTTAATGGGGATAGTGTATACTTTGCTGCTTTCGTTGTTTTATTATTAACAGCTGGGGCAGGAGGCGCGGAAAAATGGCAACTTCCGGTAAGCTTTTCCCCGAAGCGTTAGGTACGTGCTACGGCAATAAACATTTTATCGTGGTAAGTTTAGGAATTTTCGATTTAACGGAATTGGCGGCAAGCTTAAATGGCATTATTTTTGAAGCAGGACGGGCAGTATTTGCTTTATCCTTGGCAGGTTATATACCAAAGTTTCTTTCTCTGGTCAGCAAAAGATCCCATACCCTTTATGTGACAATCATTATTAACGGAATAGTTGACAACGAACTTTACAAATTTAGGTAATATCGATGTTTTATCAAATTGTAGTCTTTGGGGCTGTGATTTCTTTCATTTTTTAATGATGCTTTCAGTGATGCTTTCAGCAATTGTACTTAGGATTAAAGAATCCAATCTTCCCCAACCCTATAGAGTACCATTATATCCTTTAACCCCGGTTGTGGCTTTAATATTAGCGATTATTATGCTTTTTGCCGGATTGTTTATACTTCCAAAATGATTTTATGGACGGCTTTTACCTACCTATTATTTGTGCTTTACTTCTGGCTATTTAGTCGCCATCGTTTGATAGTAAAAGTTTCCGAAGAAGAATTTGCAATTATTGCCAAAGCAGAGGAGGAGCTAAATTAATTGGGGGAGGATAATGTGGCATGAGATTAAAAACCAGATTGTTTGGGAGAACATTTCAATTTAAAGATGTTAAGGATGTTTTAGCTAAAGCCAATGAAGAAAAATCCGGAGATATTTTAGCGGGGATTGCAGCTGAATCAGCTGAAGAACGAATTGCGGCTAAAGTTGTGTTATCGGAACTTACTTTAGAGGATTTACGTAATAATCCGGTAGTACCGTATGAGATTGATGAGGTTACCAGGATAATTGATGATAACTTGAATAAACCAATTTACAATTCTATAAAAAACTGGACTGTGGCGGAATTAAGGGAATATATCCTTAATGATGAAGTAACTGGAGAAGATATTAAACGAATTAGCCGCGGCCTTACTAGTGAAATGGTGGCTGCGGTAGCCAAATTAATGACCAATATGGATTTAATTTATGCGGCCAGCAAAATTAATATTACCGCTAAAGCCAATACAACCATTGGTTTGCCAGGTACCCTGGCGGTGCGCCTGCAGCCCAATCACCCGACCGATGATCCGGAAGGGATTTTGGCTTCAATTAGAGAAGGGCTCTCCTATGGCAATGGTGATGCGGTGATTGGGATTAATCCGGTGGAAGATTCCGTGGCTGGAACCACTCGCATTTTAGAAGCGGTATATAATTTTGTGGAAGAATGGGAAATTCCCACCCAAATCTGCGTTTTATCTCATGTTACTACTCAGATGGAGGCTTTCCAAAAAGGTGCACCGGGGCATCTTATTTTCCAGAGTTTAGCCGGAACACAAAAAGCTAACGAAGCTTTTGGCATAAATATTGCAATGCTGAAAGAAGCTCAAGAGATTGCCTTAAAATACGGCCGGGCAACAGGACCCAATGTTATGTATTTTGAAACCGGTCAAGGTTCGGAATTATCCTCCTATGGGCATCATGGAGCAGACCAGGTTACTTTAGAAGCCCGGTGCTATGGCTTGGCAAAACAGTTTAGTCCCTTTTTAGTAAACACCGTAGTTGGGTTTATTGGGCCGGAATATTTGTATGATAGTAAACAAGTTATCAGAGCAGGTTTGGAAGACCACTTTATGGGTAAGTTAACAGGAGTACCAATGGGTGTGGATGCGTGTTACACCAATCACATGAAAGCAGACCAAAATGATATCGAAAACCTTGCAGTTTTGCTCTCTGCTGCGGGGGTTAACTACTTTATGGGTATACCAATGGGCGATGATGTAATGCTCAATTATCAGTGTACAAGCTATCATGATATTGCTACCTTGCGCCAGCTTTTAAAGAAGAGTCCCATTCCTGAATTTGCAAAATGGCTTGAAAAAATGGGCCTTTGGGAAAACGGACGCTTAACTGCCAAAGCAGGGGATGCTTCCATTTTTGCGCGGAAGGGAGTGAGGTAGCGTGATTAATGAAAAACAACTAAAAGAGATTGTTGATTTAATAGTTTCTAAGTTAATTAGTGAAAAACAGCAGAAAGTAGAAAGTAAGAAAGAATCTCCGGTAGTTACCGTACCAGTGAATTTGCCCCAAGAGGGTGATTATGATGGATGTACGTGTAAAACCTGCTGTGAGTATGAAGAGGAAGAAGAAAAAGAGCTTATCGAAGATTTAACGGCTGTAGATATTCAAAAGGAAATCCTTGTTCCTAATCCAGTTGACCGCAGTGCACTTGAATATTTTAAGAGTAAGACACCTGCCAGAATTGGAGTTTGGCGCTGTGGTCCAAGGCCGTTAACTCGCACGGTTTTAAGATTTAGAGCTGACCATGCTACTGCCCAGGATGCGGTCTTTAGCGAGCTCGATGTGTCAATTGCTGAAAAATATAACTTGTTGCTGGTCCAGTCGCTGGTTAAAAACAAAGATCAGTATCTAACTCGCCCGGATTTGGGGAAAAAGTTAGCACCGGAATCGGAAGATTTAATAAAACGAAAATGTCCTAAAGATGTTGATGTGCAAATTGTTATTGCTGATGGTTTAAGCTCCAAAGCTATTGCGGCCAATATAGATGATATCCTACCCCCGCTTTTGAATGGCCTGAAAAAATATGGTTTTAAGTTGGGTAAAGGTATTTTGGTGAAATATGGAAGAATGGAAATCATGGACCAGATTGGGATGCTGGTAAAAGCCAAAGTGGTTGTACTCTTAATTGGCGAAAGACCAGGTCTTGGAACTGCCGAAAGTATGAGTGCTTACTTAGTTTATAACCCCAATCCCGAAACGGTAGTAGCCGACCATAACGTTATTTCGAACATTCATAAGGGAGGCACTCCACCCAGTGAAGCGGGAGCTTATCTGGTAACGGTAATAAAAAAGATGTATGATGCCAAGCTGAGTGGGGTTAACCTTAAACTTTAAACTGTACTGTGGTATAGAAGAGCTTCCTGCTAAATTCTACACTGCCTTTAAAAAAATAAGTCAGAATTGAATTATCTAAAAACTGGTTAAGTCAAAATAGGCTTTGAAAAAACGCTGGAACGAAAATTGCTAAAACTTATAGGTTAAAAGTTCCGGGAGATGGAAATAGATGGCGGAAAAGATGGAGAAAAAAAGATTAATTCAGGAGTATGTTCCGGGTAAACAGGTTACTTTAGCCCATATTATTGCACATCCAGTTAGAAGTTTGTATGAAAAGTTAGGGTTGCCGGAGGTAGGAGCACTTGGCATTTTAACTTTAACCCCTGGTGAAACAGCAATAATAGCAGCGGATATTGCCACAAAAGCCGCTTCCGTTGATATTGGCTTTTTGGATCGTTTTACGGGAGCATTGTTAATAATTGGTGATGTGGCAAGTGTGGAAACAGCCTTAAAAGAAGTGAATTATGTGTTGGAAAACGAGTTGAATTACACTCCAGCGAGGATTACCAAATCATGAAAAAAAGGTTAATGGTGATTGGTGCAATTGGATGTGGAAAAACTACCTTAATTTTAGCCATAAAAGGATTGAAAAAATCTGCAACTAAAACCCAAGCGGTTGAATTTATAGATTCAGTAATTGATACCCCTGGGGAGTTTTTAGAAAATCCCTTTTACTATAAAGCGTTAATGGCAACTGCCTTCGAGGCTGAGATGATTTTCTTGCTTCAGGATGCTACCAGAAAAAATTCTGTATTTCCACCGGGCTTTGCAAAAGGTTTTCCTAAAAAAACTTTTGGCATTGTTACAAAAATTGACCATCCCGAGGCTAATTTAGAAAGAGCTGTGAATTTTCTGCGTTTAGCGGGGGTAAACGAACCAATCTTTTTTGTCTCGGCCTTACGTGGTGATGGAATTAATGAGTTAATAAACTTTATAAATGAAAGCGGGAGGGAAAAACAGTGAAGTTAAAAGCAAAAGTTTCCAACAAAATTTTTACATTTAAGAGTGTAAAGGAAGTTTTAGGAAAGGCTAACGAGGAAAAATCCGGTGATTTACTGGCAGGAATTGGGGCAACATCGGCAACGGAGAGGGTTGCAGCCAAAATTGTGCTAGCTAATTTAACTTTGGAAGATATTTATAATAATCCGGTAATTCCTTATGAAGAAGATGAAGTAACGCGTATAATTTATGACTCTTTAAATATGACAATTTATAACAAAATAAAGAGCTGGACGGTTGGCCAACTCAGAGAATATATTTTAGACTCAGATACTACCGGAGAAGATTTAAAACATATTGGCCGGGGCTTAACTAGCGAAATGATTGCTGCTGTAGCCAAAATCATGTCGAATCTCGATTTGGTTTATGCGGCAAAAAAAATTAGAAACCAGGCTCACTGTAATACCACCATTGGTATTCCGGGAACGTTAGCTTTTAGAAACCAGGCAAACCACCCATCGGACAGTATCGAAGGAATTTTAGCATCGGTTAAAGAAGGATTGTCTTTTGGATCTGGCGATGCGGTAATCGGTATAAATCCTGTGGACGATAACGTGGACAATGTTAGCAGAATCTTAACTGCTTTAAAAGAGTTTGTGGACCGCTGGAAAATTCCTACCCAGATTTGTGTTTTAGCCCACATTACTACCCAGATGAAAGCTGTGGAAGCTGGAGCACCTGCCGATTTATTATTCCAAAGTATTGCTGGAACTCAAGCTGCCAATGAAGCTTTTGGAATTAATGCACAGATGATTTGGGAAGCTTATGAACTTATTAAGAAGAAAGGAACAGCTACTGGTCCCAATTTACTGTATTTTGAAACGGGGCAGGGGTCCGAAATTTCTTTAGGTTGCCACCACGGGGTTGATGAGATGACGTTAGAGGCAAGAACCTATGGCTTTGCCCGGGTATTCCAGCCTTTTATGGTAAATAACGTTTCTGGTTTTATTGGTCCGGAAACAATTTATAGCGGCAGAGAAGTAATCCGAGCTGACTTGGAAGATTTGTTTATGGGTAAGATGCATGGACTGCCAATGGGGCTTGCTCCCTGCTATACCAACCATATGAAAGCCGACCAAAATGATCAGGAATTGGGCACGTTGCTTGGGGCTATTGCTGGGGCTAATTATTTCATGGGAGTTCCGGGTGGAGACGATGTGATGCTCAATTATCAAGACACCAGCTACCATGATGATGCTACTGTTAGAGAAATACTGGGTTTAAGGCCATTGCCTGAATTTGAGAAATGGCTGGAAGATCTGGGAATTATGAAAGATGGGCGTCTTACAAAATTAGCTGGTGACCCATCGATTTTTGATTAAAGGGGAGGCGAACAGCGGTGGTGGAAAATAATGTTGAAAAAATGATAATTGAGGCAGTTGTTAAGGAATTAGCCAAAAAGGGGGTGCAACTTAACTTTAACAGCGGGGAGGAAAAGGAGAATAAAAAGGACGAAGCAATATTTAGCAAAGAAAGTAATGCTACTTGTTCTATAATTGATGTGGAAGATTATCTGGAGGTTCCGGAAATAAACGATGTTTGGGTTCCTAATCCAAAAAATTTAGCGGCTTTAAAGAGAATGAAAGAGTGCACTCCTGCCAGAATTGGTTTATACCGTGCTGGTGCCAGACCCAAAACTAATGCGTATTTACGCTTTTTTGCCGATCATGCCAAAGCAATGGATGCTGTTTTTTTAGATGTTTCGGAAGATTTTGTAAAAAAAATGGGATTAATTGAAGTGCAAACATTAGCCAAGGATAAAGAAGAGTTTTTAAAAAGGCCAGATCTTGGAAAAAAATTAAATGAAGAAAGTGTAAAAAAACTTTTAGAAAATTGCCCGAAAAATATCCAGGTACAAATTTTGGTGGTAGATGGCTTAAGTTCTTCGGCTATTGAAGCAAATGTACCGGAAGTTTTGCCGGTATTAATCAAAGGGCTGGAAAAAGAAAACATTATTTTGGGAAAACCGGTGTTTGTCAAATACGGGCGAGTTGGTGTGCAGGACCATGTTGGTATGCTTTTAAATGCGGAAGTGGTGGTATCGTTAATTGGTGAAAGACCCGGTCTTGCTACAGCAGATAGTATGAGCGCTTATATTATCTATAAACCAAATGAAAAAACAGTAGAAGCTGACCGCACGGTAATTTCCAATATCCATAAAGGTGGGACTCCACCAGCGGAAGCGGCTGCCCATTTGGTGGAAGTTATTAAACAAGTCCTGAAAGCAAAAGCAAGTGGAATGAACTTAAGTAAACAATTATAGTGCAACGGGACGGGGAAGAAAGGCGGGTGTTTGGTATCTCGGAGGCCAGTGAGAGGGATGTTATCAGCGTTGGTATAGATATTGGTACAACTACCACTCAATTGGTAATCAGCCGGTTAAAAATAAAAAATACTGCTTCCGGTTTCATGATTCCAAAAATGGAAATTGTTGAAAAAGAGATAATCCACCGCAGTAAAATTTATTTTACACCTCTAATAGATTATGAAACTATTGATGCGCAAAAAGTAGCGGAAATTGTAAAAAAAGAATACGAAGCATACGGTATTAAACCAGAGCAGGTTGAAACAGGAGCAGTTATTATTACCGGTGAAACGGCCAAAAAAGAAAATGCCAAGAGTATTGTTGAGTCTTTAGCCGGGTTTGCAGGAGAGTTTGTGATTGCTACTGCCGGTCCCAGTTTGGAAGCGATTTTTGCTGGTAAAGGTTCTGGAGCGGCGGCTTATGCAAAAAAGTTTTTAAAAACTGTAGTAAATATTGATATTGGTGGGGGTACTTCCAATATATGTGTTTTTGATAAAGGAAAGGTTTTAGATACGGCCTGTGTGAATATTGGCGGAAGGTTAATAGAATTTGAGGAGAAAAAGTCCAAGATAAAATACATAGCAAAGCCTATGCGTTACATTTTGCTGAATTTGGGTATTTCCTGGGATATTGGTCAAACCGTTGAACTGGAAGATCTAAAAAAAGTTACTGATGTAATGGCTGAGATAGTTTTGGAGACCGTAACAGCAAAGAGTTTAAATCCTTTAACCAGAGAATTATTAATGACTCCGCCGCTACGGCTTGATTATAAAATTGATGATTATATTTTTTCCGGAGGCGTTGCCGATTTTATTTACAGCGATTTTACCCCCGTTTCTTTTGCTCAAGTTTCGATTTTTGGTGATATAGGTCCATTGTTGGGCTGGTCGATAAAGCAAAAATGCCGGGAATTTCAGATAACTCCGGTAAAACCCAGTGAGACCATTAGGGCAACCGTTATTGGAGCAGGAACCCATTCGGTAGACGTTAGTGGCAGTACAATTAGGGTTGATGAAGCTCTTTTACCGCTTAGAAATATTTATGTAGTTGCTCCATTTCAAGGTCATGCTCCACTTTCCAGCGTTGAGATTGCATCGACTATTCAAAAAGCTTTGGAAAAGTTTCATTTAGAAAAAGGACAGCTGTTTGCTCTCTATCTTGATGGAATAAAAGATGTAAATTACCAATTTATAAAAAATCTTGCCTCCGGAATAATAATGGGAACGGAGAAATTTCTTGATGCTTCGAGTCCGTTAATTGTGATTGTAGAAAAAGATTGTGCTAAAGTTTTAGGTTTAGAGTTGGAGCTGAAACTTGGCAATAAAAGAGGAATAATCTGTATTGACCAAATTCAGGTATACGAGGGTGACCTTATTGATATAGGAAAGCCTTTGCTGGGTGGAAGGGTAGTTCCAGTAGCAGTAAAAACTTTGGTTTTTGAGTAAATTTCAAAACTTTACGTTAGGGGGAGTCATGAATGGGTATTTTAGAGCCAATTAAAGCGGAAATTTTGGCTATTCGGATAATTCCTAATGTATCTCCGGACCTTGCGGCAAGTTTGAACTTAAGACCGGACCAAAAAAGTATTGGGATGTTTACCTGTACAATAGATGATGTCGGCTATACAGCGATTGATGAAGCGACCAAAAAAGCTCAGGTAGAGGTTGTTTATGCGAAATCCTTTTACGCCGGTGCTGCCCATGCTTCTGGACCGTTGTCGGGGGAATTTATTGGGATAATAGCCGGACCTAATCCTGCGGAAGTGAAAGCAGGAATTCAAGCTGCTCAGCTGATGATTCAGGAGGAAGCGTTTTTTTATACCGCCAATGAAGAGGGAACTATTGTCTTCTATGCTCAAACTATTTCCCGGACCGGCTCTTATTTATCAAAAGTTGCTGGGATTAAGGAAGGGGATGCTTTGGCATATTTAATTGCACCTCCTTTGGAATCGGTCTTTGGTGTTGATGCGGCGCTGAAAGCGGCTGATGTCCGGATGGCTGTTTGGTTTGGACCTCCAAGTGAAACAAACTTTGGTGGTGGTTTGCTCACCGGTTCCCAGAGCGCCTGTAAAGCTGCAACTGAAGCCTTTAGAGATGCGGTTTTGGCTGTAGCCCGGAATCCAAAGACTTTTTAACTGGCCCTGTGGGATAAAAGTCAGGGGTGATTAAATGAGAATTATTACCGAAATAGAACTAAGGGATGAGTTTAAAAAAAGACCAATGGAGGTTTTTGAAGTACCGGAAAACACGAAACTTACGCCAGCTGCTTTACAGTTTTTAAATGAAAGAAAAATTAAAATTATTTGGCCGGAAGAAAAGGAAAAAGGGATAGCTAACAATAAAATTCCGGAAAAAGCAGGGGACGTAGTTAGCCAAATTAGTAAAAATGAATATGTAGTTTTGGAGACCGGAGAAAAGCTTGATTATAAACCGGAGTCGATGACGCATTTACGGGGCAGGTATTTGGTACCTAAAAATCATCCAAGGATTAAATTTCGCGGAAAGCTCGATTCTTTTGAATCTCTATTAATTTATGTGATAGAAGAAGCAAAAAATTGCGGTTATAAAGCGCTGGTGAATGACCTCTGGCAATTATTGGATTATGCAAAAAAAATAATGAAAGCTGAAGTGCAGGAGTTGCCTTTAGAGGAACTTGATTTTAACGGAATGACGGAAGCTGAGATTCGCGCTCGCTCTCATAATCCAAGAAAGTACTACCATATAGACCATTTGATTCCTTCTCCAGGGCAAGGACGTATGATGGCTTTACTAAATCTTTTGAGAACTAATTGCCGTGAATTAGAGTTAGCCGCGGTGGATGCCTTTTTAAATCAAAATGATTTCCGGGAAGATATATTGCAATCCTTAAACCGGATGAGCAGTTTAATATATGTCATTATGTTACAGTTGGCGGCAGGATATTATAAAGTAGATTGTCATTGTTAAATGTGGGATTTAAAGGGAGATTAAGTTATGAAAATTGAGATTATTAAATCTCCTTCGATTGGAGTTAGGGAGATATTAAATCGCCGGGGTTCAGGGTTAAGAGATTACGTAGCCGAAAATCCTGGAGCAATTGGCTTGGTCGAAGGCAATTTAGCAGAAATTCTCAAAGCGGCAGATATAGCTGAAAAATCTGCTCAGGTTAAGGTTGAAGAAATACGGGGACTTTGCCCGCAGCATGTTGTATTAATTGCCATTTCAGGAGACGTCGCAGCGGTGGAGCATGCAATAAGAGCTATAAAAGGAGAAATTTAAGAGAAAGAGTTGGGGGGCAAAATATGATTCTGGGAAAAGTTATAGATAATGTTTGGTCTACAAAAAAAGATGAGTCGTTGACGGGAATAAAGCTTATGGTAGTAAAAGCTTTAGATGAAGCTGAGGGGAGAATAATCGTAGCAGCTGACCTTATCGGAGCAGGGATTGGAGAAACGGTAATCATTTCTATGGGTGGATCTGCTGCAAGAAAATTTGCAGGTTTGGAAAATACACCGGTGGATGCGGTAATAGTGGGAATTGTCGATGAAAGAATGGAAGAGTCTTAAAGAGGTGAAAAAAGATGAATGATCTTATTGTAAAGAAAATACAAGAAGCAGGTGTGGTAGGAGCAGGAGGAGCCGGATTTCCTACTCATGTAAAGGCGGCGTCACAGGCAGAAATGGTTATAATCAATGGGGCTGAGTGTGAACCGTTACTTCAGGTAGATCAGCAATTAATGGCGTTATATCCTTCCCTTATTATTAAGGGATTACAGTATATGATGGAAAGCACTGGGGCGGAAAAAGGGATTATTGCACTAAAAGAAAAGTATCGAAATGCAATAGATGCCTTAAATTCTGAATTAAAAAAATTAAATGAAAAAAATATCTCAATTTATATTTTAGAAGATTTTTTCCCTGCAGGAGATGAGCAAGTCTTAGTTTATGAAGTTACAGGTAGAGTAGTTCCTCCCGGCGGTATTCCTCTCAACGTTGGGGTAGTAGTTGTAAATGTGGAAACGGTTTTTAATGTGGTAAAAGCCGTAGAAAAGGATGAGCCAGTAACTGAAAAATTTGTAACGGTGGTAGGTGAATTATCAAACCCGGTTACTTTAAAATTGCCGGTGGGTGTAATTATTGAGGACTTATTAACTGCATTAGGGGTAAATAACCTAAAAGATAAAGTGGTGATTGATGGCGGACCAATGATGGGAAATGTTATTGAAGATTTTAGTCTCCCTATTAATAAATTAACGAAAGGTTTAATTATTTTGCCAAAAGAGCACAGTTTGGTTTTTAAAAAAACCCAGAAGCCAACAGAGCTGGTAAGCCAGGCCAAGGCGGCTTGTATCCAGTGTTCTTATTGTACTGAATTGTGTCCAAGGTTTTTATTAGGCCATAATTTACAACCCCATAAAGTTATGAGAAATCTCAATTATTTGGAAAGTTTAGAAGATATCGATATGGTTTTAATTTGCTGTGAATGCGGGGTTTGTGAGCTTTATGCCTGTCCGATGAAATTAAAGCCACGAACCGTTAATAAAATACTAAAACAAAAATTACAAGAAAATGGCGTTAACTACAAAAAAGAAAAGCAAATACGACCTCCATTTAAATTTAGAGATTTTCGCAAGGTACCAGTAAAAAGGCTCATTGAGGTTTTAGAGTTGCGAAATTATTACAAGAAAGCACCTTTAACGAAATTAGAATTTAAACCGCAGAAAGTTAAACTTTCCTTAAAACAGCATATTGGTGCTTCTGCTATTCCACAAGTCAAGGTTGGGCAAAAAGTGAGTAAGGGTGAAATAATTGCCAGGATTCCTGAGGGAGCGCTTGGAGCAAACGTTCATGCAAGCATTACGGGAACGGTGGTAGAAATTAAAGATTATATCTTAATTGAATCCGAATAGGATGAGGTGAAACAGGGTGATAACAGCAATTGGGTTTGCTGAATTTAACAGTATTGCTCAAGGAATTGAAACAGCGGATGCCATGGTAAAAGCTGCTCAAGTAGACCTATTATATTGCCGTTCTGTATGTCCTGGAAAATATATTGTTTTAATTAGCGGTGATGTGGCTGCTGTAGAAAACTCAGTTAAAACTGCCATTGAAAAAAGCGCAGATTCCCTGGTGGATTACTTTGTAATTCCCAATGTTCATCCGGCGGTTATTAAGTCTTTTACCTCTACTTCCCAGGATATTGATTTTCAGGCCATTGGGGTAATCGAAACTTTTTCTATTGCTGCAGCAATTATAGCGGCGGACACCTGTGTTAAAGCGGCAGAGATAGATTTAATTGAAGTCCGTTTGGGAATTGGTATTGGCGGAAAAGCTTTTGTAACTTTGACCGGTGACATTGGAGCAGTAAAAGCTGCCATTGAAGCTGGAAGTAAAGAAGTAAAAGAAAAAGGCTTACTGGTAAATAAAGTTGTTATACCTTCGCCCCACAAGTCACTTTTACCGTTTTTATTATAGAGTACCTGAAAACTTTTTCAAAAAGGAGGTGAAGAGGTGGGTAGAAAAGCCATTACGGCAACAGATATAAAATCTTTGCTCCAGAAAGGATGTGATACGCTTTACTTAGAAAAAGATGTCATCCTTACCCCGGCGGCAAAAGATTTAATAAAGGAGTTTAATTTAAAAGTTGAAAATAGCGATTCCCCAATGAACCTGGAAAAACCTTGGGAAAAACCGGTGCAAAATCCATTAAGTCTTGAGCAAGAGGTGATCAAAAGAATAGTTAAAGATGTACTTAAAAATTTATTTCCCCAATTTTTAAATGAAAGGGGGTTGGAAAAGGAAGCGGATCAAAGTGGCTTAATTTTGGTTAAGGGGAGATCAGTTACCTTTGAACAATTTAACACCGGAAATCCCAAAGATAATGTTACCATACGGGAGTTATTTACTTTAAAAGAAAGTCCGAATATTTCTGCAGGTTTTATGGAAATTAAAAATTCCAGGTTTGACTGGGAACTTAGTTATGAAGAAGTTGACTACGTTCTTGAAGGTACTTTGGAAATTATTGTTAATGGTAAGACGTATCAGGGTAAAGCGGGTGATGTATTCTACTTACCCAAAAATACTAAAATAACGTTTAGTTCGCCGGATTATGCCAAATTCTTTTATGTAACCTATCCGGCGAATTGGGCCGAGTTATCAAATTATCAAAAATAAATTTTAAAAATTTGAAAAATTAAAGGAGGTTGTTTTTATGAACAATGCTTTAGGTTTAATTGAAACCAAAGGTTTGGTTGCTGCTATTGAAGCGGCGGATGCTATGGTAAAAGCTGCAAACGTTACATTAATTGGTAAGGAACACGTTGGTGGTGGATTGGTAACCGTGATGGTTCGGGGAGATGTTGGTGCAGTGAAAGCTGCTACTGATGCTGGTGCGGCTGCTGCGCAAAGAGTGGGTGAACTTATTTCTGTCCATGTTATTCCAAGGCCCCATGCTGAAGTGGAAAGTATTTTACCTAAAGCAAAATAAAAGGAGTAAAAGAAATGGGAAGTAATGCTTTGGGTCTTATTGAAACCTATGGTTTAACTGCAGCAATTGAAGCTGCTGATGCGGCTTTAAAAGCAGCAATGGTAAGTTTAATTGGTTATATAAAGGTGAAAAGTGGAATTGTTACTGTTGCTGTAGAAGGTGATGTGGCAGCTGTAAAAGCAGCAGTTATGGCAGGAAGTATGGCAGCAGAAAGAGTTGGGAAAGTTTTAAGCGTTCATGTAATTCCAAGACCCATAGCAGATATTGATATTACGTTGGAAAGGAAAAAAGAAGAAGGGCCGGAAATAGATAATTCCGGCCTGCCTGATATTAAAAAGGTAGAAGCAAAAGACGACGAAGTTTTTCATCAAGAACAGGGGAATGATTTAACTTCTGCTATGGGTATTTCTTTAGAAGAGTTGCAAAAAATGACGGTTCATGAGCTACGGCGCTTCGCTCGGAAATTACCGGGTCTTTCGATCAAGGGGAGGGAAATTTCAAAAGCTAATAAAGAATTATTAATCCGGGAGATTTTAGCTTTTAATGAAAGGAGTGAAAATAAATAATGGCGTTGGATTATGACTTAAGTTCAATTCAAGAAGCAAGGGATTTAGCAAGAAAAGCTAAGGCAGCTCAACAAGTTTTCGCTACTTTTTCTCAGGAAAAAATTGATAAAATTGTCCAGGCAATGGCCGAAGCAGGTAAAGCTAATGCCGAATGGCTGGCAAGGATGGCAGTGGATGAAACAAAGTTTGGGGTATTTGAACATAAAGTTACTAAAAATATGTTTGCTGCGGTAAATGTCTATAACTACATTAAAGATATGAAAACCGTTGGGGTTTTAAAAGAAGACAAAAAATTAAAAATTTTAGAAGTTGCCGTGCCGGTAGGGGTTATTTTGGGATTAATTCCTTCCACCAATCCGACGTCCACAACGATTTATAAAGCTTTGATTGCTTTAAAAGCAGGCAATGGGATAGTATTTTCACCCCATCCCAATGCTGCACGATGTACTTACGCTGCTGCCGAAGTTATGCACGAGGCAGCAGTTAAAGCGGGTGCACCGGAAGGGATTATTGGCTGTTTAACAAAAATTACCATGGCTGCTACAAACGAGTTAATGCATCATGAAGATATTGATTTAATTTTAGCTACCGGTGGATCGGCTATGGTGAAAGCTGCTTATAGTTCCGGTAAGCCTGCTTATGGAGTTGGTCCTGGAAATGTTCCGGTGTTTATTGAAAGGACTGCCAATATTTCACAGGCGGTTTCGGATATTATCCTAAGTAAAACTTTTGACAATGGGGTTATTTGTGCTTCGGAACAAGCAATTATTGCTGATGAACCGATAAAAGACAAAGTATTAGAAGAGTTGAGGGCTCAGGGAGCATATATTTTATCAGAAGAAGAGGTAAGAAAAGTAAGCAGTGTGGTGATGAATCCCAAGGGTGGAATGAACCCTGCCATGGTAGGAAAGAATGCTGTGTACGTAGCGGAAAAAGCAAATATCAAGGTTCCACCAGATACGAAACTTTTAGTAGCTCCTTTAGATGGTTATGGACCTTCTTATCCTCTTTCCTATGAAAAACTAACTACGGTTATTGCTTTTTATACCGCAAAAGACTGGCATGAAGCATGTTTATTAAGCATCGAACTATTAAATTTAGGTGGTAAGGGCCACAGTTTTGTAATACACACGCAAGATGAAAATATTGCCCGTGAATTTATCCAAAAACCTGTTTCTCGAATCTTAGTTAATACTCCTGCTTCTCAGGGAGCGATTGGATTTTCTACCGGGCTTCCTCCTTCCCTGACTTTAGGATGCGGTACCCTGGGAGGAAGTAGTACATCCGATAACGTTACCCCCATGCACTTGATTAATATCAAACGCCAGGCTTACGGTATTTATGACGTAAGTGTTACTCCACGAAATGAGATTCAAGTTTCCAGATTATCCAATGAGGATATTGCTAAAGTGGTAAAAGCGGTGTTAGAGCAACTTCAATTATAGTGTAAAAGGGGGAATACCCTTTGGAGAAAGAGCAGTTAATTAATTTAATAACCGAAAAAGTGGTTAAACAATTAAGTAATGTTCTTGAAAATAAACTAACAAGTTATACGAAAAGAAAAATACCCTTAGGAATTTCAAATCATCATGTTCATATTTCTGAAACGGATTTTAAAGTACTTTTTGGCAAGGAAGCTAAAATGACAAAACTTCGAGATTTATCCCAGCCTGGACAATTTGTAAGTGAACAGATGGTAACGTTGGTTGGACCCAAAGGAGTAATTGAAAAGGTAAGAATTTTAGGGCCTTTTCGCAAACGTACTCAGGTAGAAATTTCTGTTTCCGATTGTTTTAAACTGGGAATTCAAGCACCTATTAGGGATTCGGGAGACTTAGCAGGTTCTGCAAGTATAACTTTAGTGGGAACCGTAGGCTCAATTACGTTGCCCGAAGGTTGTATCATTGCAGCCAGGCATATTCATATGAGTCCTGAAGATGCAAATTATTTTGGGGTAATTGATGGTGAAAGGGTTAATGTCCGGGGGATTGGCAATAGAGGGGTTGTTTTTTTGGATGTTTTGGTAAGGGTAAGCCCCAATTACATTTTGGAGATGCACTTGGATGTGGACGAAGCAAATGCTGCTGCCCTGAAAAATGGTGACTTAATGGAAATTATCTAAGAAAACTGCTGAGGAGAAATGTTATGTATAAGCTAAAAATATTTCCCGTAAATATTGAAATTAATTTGGGAAAAACAAAAGTTCTTAAAGAAGTACTGGCGGAAAATGGTATTTTGGTGGATTATCCCTGTGGCGGGATTGGTAAATGTAAAAAATGTAAGGTGAAAATTGTTCGGGGAAATAAGGAAGAAGCTGAAGTTTTAGCTTGTCAGTATGAAATTAAAGAAAATACGGTTGTTTATGTTAAACCAAAAAAAGAAGGACATAATATTTTGCAAGAGGGTCAGGAAAGGGAAGTTAAGGTAAACCCTCTTGTGAAAAAGTTATATGTAAAAATACCGAAACCCTCCATCGCTGATAATCGTTCCGATTGGGGAAGAATTAAAGAATGTATATCTTATTATAAAGATTTGAAAATTGACCTTTTATTACTGCGTAAAATACCAACAATTTTGCGGGAAAATAACTTTCATTGTACCTTAATTATTGCCGACAATCAAGTTATCGGGATTGAGCCTGGAGATACAACCGATACATTGCTGGGGATGGCATTTGATATTGGTACAACTACAATTGTTGGTTATTTAATAAATTTAAGCAATGGTAAAGAAATAAATCGGGTTTCTGCTCTTAATCCCCAGACCAAGTATGGTGCCGATGTAATTTCCCGAATAACTTTTGCTTCTGCGGAAAAAAATGGCTTGGATATTCTTCATGAAGCGGTTATCGGTCAGATAAACTTATTGGTTGAAAAAGCTTTAATTGGTACCGATTATACTCCTGAAAATATTTATGCTGTGACCTTTGCAGGAAATACTACAATGAGTCACTTATTATTAAAAATTACTCCTGCTTTTTTAGCTCTTTCACCCTATGTTCCGGTTTTAACGGAGGCGATTGTTGTTCGGGCCAAGGAGTTAAAGATAAAAGTAAATCCTGATGCTCCGATTTTTGTGCTTCCCAATATTGCCGGTTTTGTTGGTGCAGATACTGTGGCTGCAACCTTGGCTGCTGAGCTGGATAAAGCAAATGATTTAACGCTCTTAATAGATATAGGGACTAATGGTGAAATGGTTTTAGGTACCAAAAATAGGCTTTTAGCCTGTTCAACTGCTGCGGGACCGGCATTTGAAGGGGCCCACATAGCCTGTGGGATGCGAGGGGCTGAAGGAGCTATTGATCATGTTTATTTTGCTGATGAATTTCAATATACTGTAATTGGAAACACGATGCCACAGGGAATCTGTGGTTCGGGGCTTATTGATGTAATTGCGGGCTTGTTAGAAGTCGGTATTATTGATAGTTCTGGAAGGCTCTTGTCACCAGAAAAGATTAAAAATGAAAGAGGAAAAAAATTAAGTAACCGGATTAAGAATATAGATGGGACACGCGTATTTGTTTTAGAAGAAAATACTGCCACCGGTTCTCCAATATATATTTCGCAAAAAGATATCCGAGAACTCCAATTAGCTAAAGGAGCGGTGGCTGCTGGTATAGAAATTCTATTAAATCACTATGGGGCAAAATTAAGTGATATTAAAGAAATTTTACTTGCCGGTGCCTTTGGCAATTATCTATTGCCCGAAAGTGCTTGTAAAATTGGTCTTTTACCTTGGGAACTGAAAAACAGGATTAAAGTTATTGGCAATGCTGCGGGGTTGGGGGCAAAGTATGCTTTAATTGCGCAAGATGAATACCAGAGAGCCTTAGAAATTGCTAGGAAAATTGAGTATATTGAGCTTAGTGCAATTAGTGAATTTACCGAGATCTTTACCAATAAAATGGGTTTTGATTTTGGTGGGGTAAATGAGTAGGGCAAAGGAAAGGGTTTATAAAGCAATAAAAGAAGGGTCAACCACTGAAATTATCAAAGGTGAACTTTTAATTGAAGATAAAGTGATTTGTGCTTGGAAACAGAAAGAAAAAGTTGATTTTGCCGCAAAGCAGGAGTTTGTCACGTGGCTTGGCTTGGATATCATTACTATTGTACCGGATTATCATAATTTAGTGGATGATCCGGAAATTCCGGAGATCGAACATTGGGCTAAAACTGATCTTTTTGTTTTTGTCTTAATTGATGGTCCTTTTGAGCTTGGCTTAAAATATTTGGGCTTTGATGAATTCTTTTCTTTATTACGCAAAAACAGTAAAGAGCTGCTGGAGTGGGTTGAAAACATTGAAAAAATTAATCAAAAAATCATCAGAAAGGTAAGTAACCTGGGAGTTAATGGGATAATTCTTGCGGATGATATTGCTTACAAGCAATCTTTGTATATTAGTCCACAACAATTACAGGAGTACTTTTTTCCGTCATATTATCGAATAGTTAATGAAATAAAAAAGGAGGGCTTAGTTGCTTTTTTTCATTCTGACGGTAATTACCGAAAAATTCTTGAAGAATTAATAAATATCGGTTTTGAAGGAATCCATTGTCTGGATAAAAATTCAGGCATGGACATTTATGAGTTAAAAAAGGAATTGCAAAAGGATATTTGTTTCTGGGGACATCTTACCTATGAAGATTTAATTAGAGCTTACACAAAAAATGATTTGGAAGAAATAATTGCATCTATTAAAAAAATTGCGAGTGAGGGACGCTTTATTTTGGGTACAACTACGGGATTGTACCCTGGTTTGGATTTAAGAGGCTTGGCATTAATCTACCAAAATGTTTAATAAAAAATGAGATGGGGGTCAAATTAATGGCAACTGGGAAAATTTTTAGTGGTGTTTGTGGATTTACGATTGAAGTGAAAGCCAAAAAAAGGGAAAATGGTAAAATTAAAATGGAAATTAAAAGTGATTGCCCGCATTACCAAAAAATAAATGAAGAATTAAAAGAGGTTGATGCTTTTAAGGAAATTTTTAATAAACTCCATAGCGGAGAGGTCTATCAAATATTTGCCAAACATAGTCCACATCCGACATGTCCAGGAATTTCTGGGATGTTAAAAACTATTGAAGTTGAAGCAGGTTTAGCTCTACCTAAACAAGTTATAATTGAACTCTATCGGGATTAATTTTTGCTTAGTCCCTTGCAGCGGAAAATTTTGTGTGTTATAATGTTAAAGAAATAAAAGCCTTTTCGCAGAAAGAGTGGGTTTTCCCACTCTTTCTTGTTAGTAATAGCAGTTTACGGGAAAAATATTAAAGCAAAAACGGAAAGGGGGGCGAAAGCATGGGCCGGAATAAAGGAATTGAACAAAAAGTTTGGCCCCTTGCCGAAAGGGTTGGGGGAGAGCTTAATTTAGAAGTGGTTGATGTCGAGTTTGTAAAAGAAGCGGGCAGGTATTTTTTAAGAATTTACATAGATAAAGATGAAGGTGTAGACTTGGATGACTGTCAAAATTTTTCCGAAAGAATAGGTGTTATTTTAGATGAAGAGGACCCAATTCCCCAGTCGTACTACCTGGAAGTGTCTTCACCGGGGATTGAACGCCCCCTGAAAAAATTAGCGGATTTTGAAAAGTTTGCTGGTAGGGAAGCTCAAATTAAAACTTTTGCCGCAATTGAGGGACAGAAGCAGTTTAAAGGAAAACTTCTCGGGGTTCGAGATGGCCAGGTGGTTATCGATGCCGGTAAAGGAGAGGTACAAATTCCTTTAGAACAAATTGCCAAAGCTAACCTTACCTTTGATTTTTAGTTTCGGGAGGATCTGTGATGAATACAGAATTTTTACAGGCAGTGCAGGAAATTGAGAAGCAAAAGGGGATTCCGGCGGAAGTACTGTTAGAAGCAACGGAACAGGCGTTATTGTCCGCTTATAAGAAAAATTATGGGATTAACCAGAATGCCCGGGTGCATATTGACCGGGTTACCGGTGAAGTAAAAGTTTACGCTTTAAAGACCGTGGTGGAAGAAGTTAAAGACCCCCGGTTGGAAATAAGTTTAGAAGAGGCCCGGGAAAAAGACCCAAGACTAAATCTCGGCGATGTCCTGGAAATTGAGGTAACTCCGCGGAATTTTGGCCGGATTGCAGCGCAAAATGCCAAGCAGGTGGTTATCCAGAGAATCAGGGAAGCAGAAAGAAATCAAATTTACGAAGAGTTTTCCAGCCGTGAGGGGGATATCATAACCGGAATTATCCGCAGAGTTGACCAGAAAAATGTTTATGTCGACCTTGGCAAAACCGAGGCAATTCTTCCACCGCAGGAACAAATTCCCGGTGAAAACTATAAATTTGGTGATAGGATAAAAGCTTACCTGGTTGAAGTGAAGAAAACCAGCAAGGGACCAAACATAATTTTATCGAGAACGCATCCCGGCCTTTTAAAGAGGCTCTTAGAACTGGAAATACCCGAACTTTATGACGGAACGGTAGAACTTAAGAGTATTGCCCGGGAAGCGGGTTCCCGTTCGAAAATCGCTGTATACAGTAAAGATGAAAATGTAGACCCGATTGGAGCATGTGTCGGGAACAAAGGGCTAAGAATAAAAAATATTGTCGAAGAATTAAATGGCGAAAAAATTGATGTAGTGAAGTGGAGCCCTGATCCGGCAAAATTTATTGCCAATGCTTTAAGTCCAGCAAAGGTTACCAGTGTGGAGGTTTTCGAGGATGAAAAAGTTGCCCGGGTAGTTGTACCCGATTACCAGCTTTCCTTAGCAATTGGCAAGGAAGGACAAAATGCCAGACTTGCGGCTAAGCTCACCGGTTGGAAAATAGATATCAAGAGCGAATCGCAGGTTGGGGGGATTTAATGGCCAAACAGAAAAAAATCCCGATGAGGATGTGCCTTGGATGTCAGGAGATGAAACCCAAGAAAGAACTCATTCGGGTAGTTAGAACTCCCGAAGGGGAAGTATTAATTGATAAAACCGGAAAAAAGGCGGGCCGTGGCGCTTACATCTGCCCATCCCTTAGTTGCTTTGAAAAAGCTAAAAAGGGTAAAAAGTTTGAAAAAGCTCTAAATCATCCGGTTTCTCCCGAAATAATCGAAAAATTACAACAGGAGTTAACGGAAAGTGAACAAAGTTGAAGGTATTTTAGGTTTAGCTTTTAAAGCAAAAAAACTTCTTGTGGGAGAAACGGAGGTTTTATTAGGGTTTAAAAGGGGTAAAATTGAGGGAGTTATTTTAGCGGTAAATACTTCGGAAAAACAAAAGAAGAAAATAGAACTTCTGGCAAAGGAGCAGGGAACTTTGGTGGTTAACTGGGGCACTAAAGAGGAAATAGGCAGGATTTTAAACCGCCGTCCCACGGGAATATTAGGCTTTCAAGACAGGGGATTTTGGCAGAAATTTTTAAAAGAAATTGGTAATGACCAGGGGGTGAATTAATGCGCAAAAAGCGTGTTTTTGAAATTGCCAAAGAGTTAAACATGGAAAGTAAGGAAGTTATCAATCGTTTAAAGGCAATTGGGGTTGAAGTAAAATCCCACATGAGTACGGTAGAAAATCACCATTTAAATCTTCTGTTAAAAGCTTTAAACCGGGAAAAAGAAGAAAAAGAAAAAAAGGAGCAGGAAAAGAAACAAGTGGAGCAAAAAGCTGAAGCCCAGAAGCTGCAGTCTCACCCCCAGAGGCAAAAAGAGCAGCAACAATCAAAGCAAGGGGGTCAAAGCCGCCCGCGGGAACAGCGGTCTGACCGGCCCCAGGGCCAAAGGTATGCCGGTAATCAACGACTGGAACCCAGGGATAAGGATAAAGGTCGCCGACCGGGTGAACAGCGCTCATTTAACCAAAATCGCCCGAGGGAGGACCGGCGGCGTTTTGATAAAGAGCGGGGAGTTCAGGGGCCAAAACCCTTTGGAGAGAAAAAGGATCGTCCGCCTTTCCCTAAGGAGAAGAAGAAGGGAGTACTTCCGGCAATCCCCAAACCTGAAGCTCCTAAAGGTGAAAATAAAGAACCGGAAAGGAGAAAAGGTGCTCCGGATAAAAAACGGGAGTGGGAAAAGGCTTTAAAGAAGGAAGAAAAAGTTTTTGCTCTGGAAGAAAAGAAATTGAATCTGAAAAAAGAGAAAAAACAAGAAAAACAAGAACCGGTTGCTGCTGAACCCAAAGCAATTGTTATTCCCGAACGGATGACGGTTCAGGAATTTGCTAAAATTATGGGTAAATCGGCGGCGGAAGTAATTAAGAAGTTGATGAGTTATGGCATTTTAGCAACAATTAACCAGGAAATTGATGCCGATACCGCCACGATTATTGCCACCGACTTTGGCTATGAAGTAACGGTGGAAAAGGAAGAAAAAGAAGACATCTGGCTTCTTGAAGAAACTCCCGATGATCCGGAAAGCCTGGAACCAAGACCGCCCATTGTAACGGTAATGGGCCATGTTGACCACGGTAAAACATCGCTTTTAGACGCAATCCGTCAAACCAATGTTACTGCCACCGAAGCGGGGGGAATAACCCAGCATATCGGGGCGTATCAGGTAGAGCATAACGGCCGGAAGATTACCTTTATCGATACCCCTGGTCATGAGGCTTTTACCGCAATGCGCGCCCGGGGTGCCCAGGTGACCGATATAGCGATTTTGGTGGTGGCTGCCGATGACGGGGTCATGCCGCAAACGGTGGAAGCTATAAACCATGCTAAAGCGGCAGGGGTACCAATTATCGTTGCAGTAAATAAAATTGATAAACCCAATGCCCAGCCGGACCGGGTTAAACAACAGTTAACCGAATATGGCCTGATTCCCGAAGCCTGGGGTGGCGATACGGTTTTTGTGGAAGTTTCGGCCTTAAAGAAAATCGGGATTGAAGAACTTTTGGAAATGATCTTATTGGTGGCGGATCTTAAAGAACTCAAGGCTAATCCCAATAAACCCGCCCGGGGTACGGTAATTGAAGCCAAGTTAGATAAAGGGCGGGGACCGGTTGCTACGGTTTTGGTTCAATCCGGAACTTTAAATGTGGGAGATGTGGTGGTTGTTGGTTTAACCTACGGTCGGGTACGGGCGTTAATGGACGATAAAGGCCGGAGGGTCAAAAAAGCAACTCCTTCAATGCCGGTAGAGGTTCTGGGTTTAAACGATGTGCCCAGTGCCGGAGATATTTTGGTGGTAGTTGACGATGAAAAGACCGCAAGGACCTTAGCCGAGAAGCGGCAGGAGCAAAAGCGGGAAGAAGAATTAAAAGCCAGCAGCAAAGTTTCTTTGGAAGATTTATTTAAACATATTCAGGAAGGAAAAATTAAAGAATTAAATATCGTCTTAAAAGCGGATGTGCACGGTTCGGTGGAAGCCATTAAACAGTCCCTTTCCCGTCTTTCCACCGAGGAAGTTAAAGTTAACGTCATTCACTCGGGTGTAGGCGCTATAACCGAAACGGATATCATGTTAGCCTCGGCTTCCAACGCCATTGTTATTGGCTTTAACGTTCGTCCCGATAGCAATGCCCGGAAATTAGCCGAAACGGAAAAGATCGATGTGCGGGTTTACCGGATTATCTACGAGCTTTTAGATGACATTAAAGCTGCTATGGCTGGTCTATTGGAACCCGAACAAAAAGAAGTGGTGCTGGGACGGGCTGAGGTGCGGAAAACGTTTAAAGCATCGAAAGTTGGGACAATTGCCGGATTATATGTACTGGAAGGTAAAATTACCCGTTCGGCAAAAGTGCGGGTAATACGGGATGGAATCGTTATTCATGAAGGAAACGTGGAATCTTTAAAGCGGTTTAAAGATGATGTGCGGGAAGTAGCCCAGGGATATGAATGCGGTTTGACTATTGAGAAGTTTAATGATATTCGTGAAGGAGACATTATCGAGGCTTTTACCATAGAAGAGGTTAAAAGAACACTGGAATAAAGCGAGGTGAGGGTTTTGGCTTCCCATAAACACGAACGAACCGCCCAGGCAATCAAAGAAGCGGTGGCGGCTATCATTTCCAGGGAAGTAAAGGACCCCAGGCTTGGATTTGTGTCGGTTACCAAAGTTGATTTAGCCAGGGATTTGAGCCAGGCGAAAATTTATATCAGCGTTTATGGCAGTGAGGAAGATAAAAAAAATAGCTTCATTGCTTTAAATAGTGCCAAAGGATTTATCAAAGGAGAATTAGCATCGCGGGTTAGACTTAGAATAATGCCCGAACTGTATTTTGTAGAAGATCCTTCTATTGAATATGGAGCAAGAATTATGGAAATCTTGGAAGGTCTTAAAAAAGAAGCAGGAGAGAACGAAAGTGAGTCTTAAAGACCTATTGAAGAAATATAGCAAAATCATTGTGACGTCCCATATCTTGCCCGATGGGGATGCTATGGGTTCAATTCTGGGTTTTGGCCGGGCCTTACGTTTAAATGGCTTTGAAGTGGTAATGTACCTAAAAGATAAACCGGTTCGCCTGTTTTCCTTTTTTCCTGACTTTCCCCGTATAACTTCCGATCCGGCAGTATTTACCGGAGACAGTTTAATAATTGCTCTGGATACTGCCGACCCGGAACGTTTAGGAGAAGAAGCATTGGCGGTGGTCACTTCAAACCCGCAAAGGGTTATAAATATTGACCATCACATCAGCAACACTTATTTTGGAGTGGAAAACATAGTCGTGCCCGAAGCTTCGGCTACCTGCGAGATTTTGCCGCAAATCCATGAAGACCTGGGTTTACCCTGGGATGAGTGGGTAGCTGCGGCCTATTATGCCGGTATTACCCTTGATACCGGTTCTTTCCAGTATACCAATACTACCGCCAAAAGTTTTGCTGTGGCTTCCTTTTTGGCCCAAAAAGGCTTTGATCTGGCAATGATCAACGAAAAGCTTTATATGGAAAAACCCAGGGATAGCGTCCTTCTTTTTCGGGAAGCCTTAAACTCCCTGACCTTTGAAGCCGATGGGAAAATTGCTTGGGTAAAATTTACCAGGGAACAAATCGAGCGTTTTATTGAAGGGGAAGAAGTCATTAGTTCGATTGCCAGCTATCTTCGGGGAATTGCCGGTGTGGAAATTAGCATTCTTTTCCGGGAAACCAGGGATGGCAGCATTAAAGTAGGATTTAGGTCCAAAACTATTGATGTCAACGAAATTGCTGCTAAGTTTGGCGGTGGTGGCCATAAAAAGGCATCCGGTTGCACCCTGAAAATGTCGCTGGCGGATGCGGTGGAACAAGTTTTAGCCGAGGTCAAAAAGAGGTTTTAAAAATGGATGGTTTTATCAACCTGTTAAAACCGCCGGGGATGACTTCCCACGATGTGGTAGCTTATGTACGGAAAAAATTAAAAACCGGGAAAGTTGGGCATTTAGGTACTCTTGATCCTGCAGCGGCAGGAGTATTACCGGTGGCAGTGGGGCAGGCTACCCGCTTAATAGAATATTTGGAAAATATAGCTATGAAAGAATACCTGGCGGAAATTGTTTTTGGCATTACCACTGCTACCTGGGATATGGAAGGGGAAATTTTGGAGCAAAAGGACGCTTCCTTTTTAACCGCTGGCGATATAGAAAAAGTACTTGGGCATTTTCATGGGGAAATCGAGCAAACCCCGCCTCTTGCTTCGGCGGTTAAGGTTTCGGGTAAACCTTTATACCGTTATCAACGCCAGGGGGAAAAGGTAGAACCCCCGAAAAGGAAGGTTTTTATCGATAGTATTGAATTGTTGGAATTCTTAGCAGACAAGCCCCAGCCGGCGGTGCGGTTGTATATCCGTTGTTCCCGGGGAACATATATTAGAAGCATAGCAAATGAGATCGGTAATTTACTTAAAACGGGGGCAACCCTGAAATTTTTGCTTCGCACCCGCTCCGGACCCTTTTTGTTAAACGACAGTAACCTTCTTCACGAAGATTTTACCCTTATTCCTCCGGAACAGCTATTTCAAGATTTTCCAAAAATAAACTTAACCAGGGAGCAGTACCTCAGGGTAAAAAATGGCGGAGGAGTAAAGGTTGAAACTAAAGGGGAAAATTTTGGACCGGTGTTTGCTTATTATGGAGAAAAGATTATAGCCACAGGCATGATTTGCGGGCAAATTTTTCGACCGGAAAAGGTTTTCCGGTTTGGGGAGTGAGTAATAGTTGCAGGTTTTTCACGGTTCCAGGGAGTTTACTTTAAATTGCCCTGTGGTGTTAGCGTTAGGCAATTTTGACGGAGTGCATCTTGGTCACCAGAAGCTTTTGCGGGTTACCCGGGATTTAGCCGGTAAAATCGGGGCCTGTCCCGGGGTGTATACTTTCTGGCCCCATCCTTTAGAGGTGCTTCAGGGAAAACAGGTAAAATATATCCTTCCTTTAGACGAGCGTCTTAAGAGATTTGCTGCGGAAGAGCTGGAATTTACTGTGTTAGAATCTTTTACCCCCGAATACGCCCGGCTTTCCCCCGGGGAGTTTATAAATATGCTTTTGGAAAATTTTAATTTGGCGGGAGTGGTGGCAGGTTTTAATTATACTTTTGGCCACCTGGGAGCCGGCAGGGTAACGGACCTGATTAAAGCGGGAGAACGTTTTGGGTTTAAAGTGGAGGTGGTTGAGCCGGTTACCTTTGGCCAGGAAGTGGTGAGTTCAACGGCAATTCGGGAAAAACTAGCGGCCGGGGATATTGCTAAGGTCAACGGTATGCTTGGCTACACTTATTTTTTAAAAGGCAAGGTAATCGGGGGCGATAAGCTTGCCCGGAAAATTGGCTTTCCTACTGCCAACATTTTGCCGCAGGAAAACCTGGTTTTACCGCAGTACGGCGTTTATTTGGTAGAAGTAGAAATAACCGGAGAAGAGGTAAAGATTCCGGGAATTGCTAATCTCGGAGTGCGCCCGACGGTAAAAGTTGAAAGTCGTCCGCTTTTAGAGGTTCATCTTTTAAACTATAAAGCTAATCTTTATCACCGGGAACTCAAGGTTAGTTTTTTAAAGAAAATTCGTCCCGAGAAAAAATTTAATTCCCTGGAAGAATTAAAAAAACAAATCGAGTTAGATGTTAAAGAAGCTTTACAAGGAATAAATTAAATTATTGGCTCATAACCTTTACCGAAGGGTGGGTTTTGAGCCGTGTATAACCTGAAGGACAGGGAAGAACAGTTTTACCGGGAACTGATTTCGGAAATTTCCCGGATTATTTTAAAAAAAGATTTCATTAAATTAAAAAAAGATTTGACCAAACAATATAAAAAAGCTAAAATAAAAGATGCGGAATCCGCTGCCTTGGAAGATGCTTTAATTGCCTTTTTGTCCAAGAAACTTGAGGACATTTAGGCTTAACCAGAGGTTAGGTTTATTACTTGATCTCTGGCGATTATGGTAGGAGGAGGTGAAGGAAGTGGCTTTAACGCAAGAACAGAAAATGGAAATTATTTCCAAGTATCAGCTGCACGAAAAGGACACCGGTTCGCCGGAAGTACAAATTGCCATTTTAACCGAAAGAATCAACCAGCTGACCGAGCACTTAAAGGTGCACAAAAAGGATTTCCATTCCCGGCGTGGCCTCTTAAAGATGGTCGGCCAGCGGAGGTCTCTTCTTAATTACTTAAAGCGGAAAGACTTTGAGCGCTACCGCGCCATTGTCGAAAAATTAGGTTTAAGGAAGTAAAGCGGGGATTACCCCCGCTTTTCCTATATCAGGAATTTTCTTAAGTATTATTGATTTTTTGGCAGGAAATACTATAAATAATGTCGAATTTTTTTACAATATATTACGGGATTTTAAGGAGGTTACTTGCGATATATATGACCACGGGAAGGCAGATTTTAGAAAAAGAAATAATGATTGCAGGAAGGCCGTTAAAGCTTACCGCAGGTAAAGTTGCGACCCAGGCCAGCGGTTCGGTTTTGGTAAGCTATGGCGATACCGTAGTTCTGGTAACGGCTACCGGAAGTAAAGAGCCCCGGGAAGGCATTGATTTCTTTCCGCTGACAGTAGATTACGAAGAGAGGTTTTACGCTGTTGGTAAAATTCCCGGAGGTTTTATTAAGCGGGAAGGACGTCCCAGTGAAAAGGCAATTTTATCGGCGCGCTTAATTGACCGTCCTATTCGTCCTCTTTTCCCAAAAGGCTTTAAAAACGATGTCCATATTGTAGCAACGGTTTTATCGGTAAATCAGGATAATCCCCCGGAAATTGCCGCGATGAACGGAGCTTCGGCTGCTCTTACCCTTTCCCACCTGCCGTTTTTAGGTCCCATTGGTGCAGTGGTGGTGGGGTTGGTGGAGGATGAACTGGTGATAAATCCCACCATTGAGCAGGCGGAAAAAAGCCGGCTGCACTTAGTGGTTGCTGGGACCAGGGATGCGGTGATGATGGTGGAAGCAGGCGCCCAGGAAGTGCCCGAAGAAATTATGATTGAAGCTATAACGAGAGGCCATGAAGAAGTTAAGAAAATTGTTGCCTTTATCGAAGAGTTTAGGGAGGAAGCATTAAAGCTCGGGCTGGCCAAGGAGAAGATGGAAGTAGTGGTGGAAGAGAAGGCGGAGCTCAAGGAAGCGGTTACCGCGGAAGCTTATCCCCTTCTTAAAGAAGCAATTGAAAAAATTATAGCTGAAAAATTTAACAAACAGGAGCGGGATGAATATCTTGAAAATTTAAAAAAGGAACTTACAACCAAGTTTTTGGAAACTTATCCCGAAGAAGAGCTTACCATTAAAGGCATCTTGGACAGCATTCAAAAAGAAATCGTTCGGCAGAAGATCTTAAAAGAAGGCATTAGAATTGACGGCCGGAAGACTGACGAAGTGCGGCCAATCTGGTGTGAAGTGGGGCTACTACCCCGGACTCACGGTTCTGGTCTCTTTACCCGGGGACAAACTCAGGTCTTAAGTATTGTTACTTTAGGTGCTGTTGGCGATGTGCAAATTCTTGATGACCTTGGGATAGAGGAATCCAAGCGTTTTATGCACCATTATAACTTCCCACCCTACAGCGTTGGTGAGGTTCGCCCAATGCGCGGGCCGGGGCGGCGGGAAATCGGCCACGGAGCGTTGGCCGAAAGAGCGCTTGAGCCGGTGATTCCGCCGGAGGAAGTTTTTCCCTACACCATCCGGATAGTATCGGAAGTTTTAGAGTCTAACGGTTCAACTTCCATGGGTTCAGTTTGCGGTAGCACTTTAGCGTTAATGGATGCCGGTGTTCCCATCAAAGCGCCGGTAGCTGGTGTGGCTATGGGTTTAATTAAAGAGGGAGATGAAGTAGCCATCTTAACCGACATCCAGGGAATTGAAGACGCTCTGGGGGATATGGACTTTAAAGTTGCCGGTACCAAAGATGGCATTACCGCTCTGCAGATGGATATTAAAATCGCTGGCGTTACCCGGGATATATTAACAAAAGCTTTAGCCCAGGCCCGGGAAGGCCGGATGCATATTTTGGGCAAGATGTTGGAAGTAATTTCCGAACCAAGGAAAGAACTTTCGCCCTATGCTCCGCGAATAATCTTTACCACCGTGGATCCGGAAAAGATTCGGGATATAATTGGCCCCGGCGGTAAAATAATTAAGAAAATTATTGATGAAACAGGAGTCAAAATCGATATTGAGGACGACGGTCGGATTTTCATTGCAGCGGTGGATAAGGAAGCGGGCGAAAAAGCTCTCAACATTATTGAAAACCTTACCAAAGAAATTGAAGTGGGCAAAGTATATCTTGGGAAAGTTACCAGGATAGCTGACTTTGGAGCTTTTGTGGAAGTAGTTCCAGGTGTGCTGGGCCTTCCCGGCAAAGAAGGCTTGGTACATATCAGTCAGCTTGCCCATTCCCGGGTGAAGAGAGTGGAAGATGTGGTAAAAGAAGGTGACCAGATTTTGGTTAAGGCGATTGGTTACGACAACCAGGGTAGGCTGAAACTTTCCCGGAAAGATGCGATCCCAGCGGAGGAAGTAAGGGAAAAGAAAAATCCCCCAATTCATAAACCCCGAAGGGAAGGAAAATAAATGAACGTTGGTTTACACCTTTCCATTGCCGGCGGGCTCTTAAAACTTAAAGAAAGAATTATAAAAAATAAAACCGAAGGGGTTCAGATCTTTTCCCGAAGCCCCCGGGGTGGAGAAGCTAAACCCTTTAACGAAAAAGAGTTAAAGGGTTTTTTAGAGTTTAAAGAGGAGTATAAGCTTTATCCTTTAGTGGTTCATGTCCCGTACGTAATGAATTTAGCTTCTCCCGAAGAAGAGATGTTTCAGAAAAGCGTAGCTATGATCCGGGAAGACCTTTACCGCTCCGACCAGCTTCATGCTGACTTTTTGGTAGTCCACGTTGGAAGCCACCGCGGGGCAGGCGAAGAGCGGGGGTTAGCCCGGATGGTAGAAGGGCTTAAAATACTGCTTTCCGAGAATTTCAAGACAAGAATCCTAATTGAAAATACCGCCGGTAGCGGCAATGAAATGGGATATTCCCTTGACCACCTGGCTTATATCATTTCCGAGACCGGTCATGAGGAACTGGGGATTTGCCTTGATACCTGTCATTTGCTGGCGGCCGGCTATGATGACGTTTCGCCGGAAGGGATTTCCGCCTTTTCCCGGGAGTTTAGGGAGAAAATCGGGGAAGAGCGCTTTTGTCTTCTTCACGTAAATGATTCCAAACACCCCGTTGGTTCGCGAAAAGACCGGCATGAAAATTTAGAGCAGGGATATATAGGGAGAGAAGGGTTTATTAATTTACTGAATTCACCCTTTTTTAACCGGGTGCCGTGGATTTTAGAAACACCGGAACCGGGGATTGAGGAAGATTTGGCGAAGCTAAAAAAGCTAAGAGAGGAAGTCCTGAAAATTCCAGCGGACCGTTAATCGTCTCATAGGTTAGGATACGTGAAAGCCTGGCTTATGCTTTTTGGGGAAAAAGCGTAAAGCCGGGTTTTCTTATTTTATGGGGCCGTAGCTAATTTGGCAAAAAGATTAGAAATAGTTACAATTGTAGTGTCTGCTTTTATACCTTCTTAAAAGCGTCCAAGGAAGGGCAGATTTTTGCTTTTCCGTAAACCAACTTTTAAGGAGGGATAAACATGAAAAAATTTTTTGCAGTGTTCTCTTTAATTTTTATGCTATTACTCCCTGTAGCAGTTGTATCTGAAGCTTTGGCGTCGCAGGTGGTTTATTACAAGGTTGGAAGTTACGGCTCAAAAGTTTTGGAGATTGAGAGAAAACTTGTAAGTTTGGGTTATAAGGTCTACAAAGTGGATAAGTATTTTGACGTTTCTACCAAAAAAGCGGTTATGGCGTTTCAGAAAAAAGAGGGTTTAAAAGTAGACGGTATTGTTGGTCCGGTAACGATGAAGCGGTTAATAGCCCGGACTTCCACTTCTGTATCCCGGAGCGCTTTTCGTATCAGCCCGGAAGACCAGGAGCTACTTGCCCGCATGGTGGAAGCGGAAGCCGGAGGTGAGCCGTATCTGGGCAAGGTGGCGGTGGCCGCGGTAATTTTAAACCGGGTAAAATCACCGCTTTTTCCTAACGATGTTCGGGGAGTAATTTTGCAAAAAGGAGCTTTTGAACCAATCCTGAACGGTTGGTTCTGGCAGGTAACGGTATCTGCTGAATCGAAGAAGGCGGTGGCTGATGCGTTACGCGGGATTGACCCTTCCAACGGCGCTTTGTACTTCTATAACCCCCAAAAGTCAAACCATCCCTGGTTTGCTAACCGGGTAGTTACCGCCCGCATCGGTAACCACGTCTTCACCAAATAGTACCGTTAGGGACGGTTCTGACAGCATCCATTTTTCTGCTGTTAGAACCGTCTTTTTTGCTAGTTTTCACTTCCTGTGGTATAGTAAATCCAGGTGGTAGAAATGTATTTACTTTTAGCCGTTATTTGTGCTTTTATGATAGCCCTGGGGCAGATTTTCTGGAAGCTTGGGATGGAAAGAATGCCTTTTACTTTTACTTTGACTGGTTTAATAAAATTTTTTATGAATGGTTACATTATTTCAGGAATTTTCATGTACGTTACCGAAACTTTCTTATGGTTTTGGCTTTTAGCCCGGGAACAGGTCAGTAAGATCTATCCCGCACTTTCCTTAAGTTATATTTTTGTGTTGGTAATGGCCAGAGTATTTTTAAAGGAAAAAATTGTTTTTACCCAGGTAATTGGCATCTTGCTGGTTGTATTAGGCGTAAGTTTAATTGTGAAAAAGTAGTTTACAAATCAAAAAAATCTTACTATAATATCTGTTGTTAATAATATACTCAATATTTCGTAGCAGGTGGTTTTAAGTGGAAAAACGTTGCCCTATTTGCTACTGCATTATTGACGATGGGGAGGAAATTTGCCCGGATTGTGAAATGGACAAAGCTTTATTAGAACTGTATGTGGAACAATAACCCCGTAATTTTACGGGGTTTATTTTTTTAGAAGGAATTTTTCCTGGAATGTCTAATACTATGTGGAAGGCAAAGTAGTTCGGTTGCTAAAGGAGAGTTGCTTTAATGGATATCTTGATGCATCTTGCGGAGGAAAGAATTCGGGAAGCTATGGAAAATGGGGTTTTTGATAATCTTCCGGGAAAGGGGCAAAAAATTATTCCCGAGGATTTGTCCATGATCCCGGAAGATTTACGCGCAGGATATATCATTTTAAAAAATGCCGGTGTGCTGCCCGAAGAAATGCAGCTCAAAAAAGAATTGGTGACTTTACAAAATCTTATCGATTGCTGCTATGATGAAGAAGAAAAGAAGGAAATAAAGAAAAAAATTAACGAAAAAATCCTGCGCTTTAATCTTTTAATGGAAAAACGGAAAAAGCAAAATTCACCGGCTTTAAAAGCTTATCTTGGAAAAATTTATGGACGTTTTAGATAAGGGGAGAGGAGTATTGGTTTTAAAACTAAAAAACGTGAACTTAATTCGGGAAAAGAAGCAAATCCTCAAGAATATTACCTGGGAAATAAACCAGGGTGAGCATTGGGCAGTCCTGGGCTTAAACGGAGCTGGCAAAACTACCCTTTTAAATGTTATCTGCGGGTATTACTACCCATCGAAAGGTGACGTCGAGGTACTTGGAAAGAAATTTGGTCGCTATGATTTAAGGGAGCTTCGCCGGGAAATTGGTTTTGTAAGCTCTTCTTTGCAGGAAAAGCTTTATGTTCGGGAAACAGCCTTGGAAGTGGTGTTAAGCGGTCTTTTTGCCACCATAGGGCTTTTTGACCGGCCGCAAGAAGAGGATGTCGAAAAAGCCCTTAGGCTTTTAGAAAAATTTAACTTATCTAACCTGGCTAACAGCCAGTATCAAACCCTGTCGCAGGGGGAAAAGCAGAAAGTTTTAATAGCCCGGGCTTTAATTAACAATCCCCGCCTTTTAATCTTAGATGAACCGGTGGCAGGATTGGACCTTTTAGCCCGGGAGAAACTACTTTCCGATATTGACTCCCTTTGCCGGGAAGAATGTGGACCTGCAATTATTTTGGTATCACATCATACCGAGGAAATTGTGGCTGGGATAACCCATGTCCTGTTGTTAAAAAATGGAGAAGTTTTTGCCGCGGGCAAAAAAGATGAGGTACTGACTTCAGAGCTTTTAACAGATTTTTACGACCTGCCGGTTATAGTTGAAAAAGAGGGAGAAAGGTATTGGCTTAAGGTTTTTAAGAGTGGGATGTAAATGAACGAAAATGCCGCTCGAGTTTCATTTTTCCGATGAGGTAAAAACGAAGCTTGAAGCTACTGCAGTAGACCTTGGAAATAGCGGTTTAAAATACTATAAAATAAACCCGGAATTCGCTTCCGGGTTATTTTTTTGCCTTTTTTATATCTTGGCGCCTTTTTCTTTAAGGATTTTTACTGCCTGTTCTACTTTATCTTTTGTCGTTACTGCAGTTACCAAAAACGCCTCACCCCCGGCTGTGCCATATCCTTTAGCGGTCATCCCCGATACTGATGGGTCAGCTGATAAAAGCACCCGGGCATCATTATCGCCAAACTGGTTGGCACCAGCGGAGTAAAGACTTAAACCGGTTCCGCTCACTCCCCGGCCGGAAATCGGGTTATTAACTTCCGGATTGCTGGCAACACCGTATCTGCTCACCCGGTCAACCTGTACGTCATTAATTCCTTTGGCTTTAAGGGCTTCGGCGGCATCTATGGCTTTAGCACTGGAGGGAAAGTACGCTAAAATTGACCGCTCGTTTTTTTTAAGCTCCATCGCTTAATACCTCCTTAAGAATAGTATTTACCGGGTGATGTTCAATGTTGCATTTTTTAAAAAATGAATGCCATTCATTGTTAAAATATAACAATTAAAGAAAAAAATATTGTTAAATCTGGGCAAAAGAATTATTTTAAAGGTAAACAATTTATTTTATAAAGAACAAAGGAAAAAAGAGAAAATTGTAGAAAATAATAAATAGTCTTTAAATTTTTATAAAACTTGGGGGGATAATATGGAAAGAGAAAAGTATGGTTTTGAAGATCCCGTGCGGCGGCTACTATTTACTTTAGCCGGCACCTCGGGAGTTCGGGGATTACAGTCAGCGGTCATTGGACCCAGGATTTTTATGGGACCCCGGGCCTTAAACACTCTGGTGGGGATGGGAAAAACAATTTGTCGAAATAACCGGGTACTGATTATTACCGATAAAATCGTAAAACCAAATGCAGAGAAGGTTAAAGAAATCTTCTCGAATGCTGGTTATCATGTTGAAATGTGGGATGAAGTGCAGCCCGAACCTCCGGTGGAAAATATTTTTGCCGGGGTGGAGGCAGTAAAAAATAGCGATGCTTCTCTGATCATCGCCATTGGCGGTGGTTCGGTAATCGATGCCACCAAGGTAATTTGGCTTTTATATGAAAGACCCGATGTAGATTTTAGAAAATTATCTCCCGTTGATTCCCTTGGATTAAGAAAGAAGGCGCTGTTTGCCGCAATTCCAACTACAGCTGGAACCGGTTCTGAAGCTACTTCGGCAGCAGTAATAACCGAAGGCGGCCATAAGATGAGTCTCAGCCATCCGGAATTTGTTCCCGACTTTGCCATCCTGGACCCCAATTTCACCGTTTCTCTTCCCCCAAATCTAACCCTCTGGACCGGTGTTGATGCCCTGGCGCATGCGGTAGGAGCGTACTTGAGCGGCTGGGCTAACGAATATACCGATGCTTATGCTCTTCAGGCGATAAAACTAATCTTTAAGTTTTTACCCCGGGCGGTGGCGGATGGTCGGGATTTAGAAGCCCGGCAAAAAATGTTAATTGCTGCTAATTTAGCGGGGCTGGCTTTCAGCAATGCTGCTCCCGGTATCGACCATGCATTGGGGCATACCCTGGGGAAAAAGTTTGGTCTGCACCATGGTTTATGTGTTGGAGCATTTTTACCCTACGTCTTTGAGTTTTACGCCAGACACTTAACCAAAACCGATGAACTTGCAAAAGCCCTTGGCTTTGGAAAGGGCGAGGAGTTTTTAAATTCACTGGTTGAGTTTTATAAAAAGCTCGGCTTTAGCTTTAAGTTTTCCGATTATCCGCAGGTTAGTGAGGAGGCATTTAAGCAAGCGTTACCGGAGCTGGTTTCCTGGGCGCTTATTGACCCGGTCAGTATTTTAAGCCCCATTCCGGTAACACCAAAAGATTATGAGGAGATTTTTGTGGCATCCTTTTACGGGACGCTGAAGGGAGGCGTACGCTAATGCTGGGTTACACGGGAAAAATAGCGTATATTGATTTATCAAACCGGAAAGTTGAGATAAAGCCTACGCCATTCAAACTTGCCGAAAAATTTATCGGTGGCAGTGGCCTTGCAGCAAGGCTTCTTTATGATTTCATTAAGCCGGAAATCGATCCCCTGGCTCCGGAAGCTTATGTGGCAGTGATGGCCGGGCCGGTTACGGGAACCGCTCTACCGGCTTCTTCCCGCTATGCAGTTTGTGGACGTTCACCATTAACCGGGTACTGGGGTGAGGCCACCTCTGGCGGAAAGTTTGGGGCATATCTTAAAAGAGCCGGTTTTGATGGTTTAATTATTACCGGTAAAGCTCCGGAGATGGTATATCTTGAAGTCAAAAATGGCAGGGTGGAGATTAAACCCGGCAGTAACTTAAAAGGTCTTGATTCCTATGAAATGCAGGAAGAGCTCAAAAAAGTTTACGGCAGTTATGTCAGCATTGCAGGTATTGGAGTAGCCGGCGAAAGGTTAATGCCGATGGCTACGGTGATGAACGACCACGGTCGGGCTGCCGGGAGATTGGGTTTTGGAGCGGTTTTTGGCAGTAAAAACTTAAAAGCCATCGTAGTCGATGGACAGGGAGAAGTACCGGTTGCTGCTAAAGAAGAGCTGAAAGAATTGGCAAAGCAATTAACGGCTGCTTATAAGAAGGAAATGGAGCTCTTTACCCAGTACGGGACTTTAGGATATCTGGATATTGGCTATTATTTTGGCGATACTCCGGTGAAATATTTTACCAAAGGATTATTTCCGATAGATAAGGTCAATGCCAGAAAGTTCAGAGAAGAATATTCAATCCATCCCAAAGCCTGCTGGGGTTGTCCAATTGCCTGTGGACGCGAACTTAATTTTAAAGGTAGAATTGTTGATGGTCCCGAATACGAAACAGCGGTAACTTACGGACCCCTTGTGGAAAACTTTGATATGGATACCATTGTTGAAGCCAATGATATTGCCAACCGTTATGGCTTTGACACTATTTCCACCGGTGTTAGTCTGGCCTTTTTAATGTACTTAAAAGAAGAGAATTTGCTTCCCGAAAACTTGAAGGCCGAAGTGCCTGATTTTGGAGATAGCAAGGGAATTCTTGAAGCGTTAAGGCTAACCGGAGAAAACAGCGGCATTGGTCAGCTGATAGGCAAGGGAGTTGCCAGAGTCGCCGAAGAGCTTGGTTTGTCTCAGGACTATGCTGCGGCTGTAAGAAGATTGGAGATACCCATGCATGAACCGAGAGCCTTTACCGGTCAGGCGTTATCCTATGCAACCGGTCCCAGGGGAGCCTGTCATTTAAGAGGAAGTTTCTTTGAAGTTGACCTGGGGATTGCTAAGGATCCGGACTTTGGAGTAGTGCCGGGACCGAGGTTTAACCTTGATGGCCGGGTTGAAGCAGTAGTGAAGTTCCAGAGCTTACGGGAACTTGATAACTGTCTTGTAAAATGCAGCTTTGCCTTTACACCGTTAAAGGCTGTAGTGGGTGCTCTGTCTTATACTACCGGAGTTGCCTGGACACCGGAAAAAGTGGTCGAAGCAGCAAACAATTCGATTACAATTAAGAGAGCCATTTCCTTTAATTTGGGAAGCAGTCCGGCCGATGATAGGCTACCCGGGCATGTGAAAAAGCCTCTTACCGAAGGGGGAGCCTTTGGTAACGTTCCGGAGATTGAAAAGTATCTACCTGAATTTTATCAACTTCGGGGCTGGAATTCCGATGGCACCATATCCCGGGAATTTTTAGCGAGGTTACTGGCGGATGATTAAAGTTAAGGTAAATTATGCTTTAATTTATGACCTTCCCAAAGAAGAAATTGAACTTGCGGCAGGAAGTATTGAAGAGTTAAAGGAGCTTTTGGCTTCAAGACTTAAAAATCCCTTTAGTATTGCGGTTAACGGACAGATAGCAACTGACAACCAGCTGCTAAAAGATGGGGATGAAGTATTTGTCTTTCCCTACTTAAGCGGTGGTTAAAAGGAAAACACCCCGGAGGTTTAACTTCGGGGTGTTGTTACATATCGGAAAAAATAGCGGTGATTTTTTGCGCGGTAGTTTTAACTTTGTCAGCGTAAAAATTAATTGTTTCTTCATTCACTGAAGAAGCAAGCCCAATACACGATACAACCATGCGAACACTTCCGCTGTTATCAAAAACAGGAGCGCTAATGCCAAAAACCCCCGGAGTGTGTTCTTCAAAGCTCACCGCATAGCCCTGCTGCCGAATTACCTCCAAACTTTGAAAAAATTCCTCTACATTGGTAATACTTTTGTCGGTAAATTGCTTGATTCCTACCTCTTTTACAATTTCCCGGGCTTCTTTTTCTGGAAGGAAGGCCAGATAACATTTTCCAAAGGAAGCACTGGTTACCGGAAACGATTGACCGATACTGACGGTAATCCGTACTGCTGCCTCCGGCTCTTCTTTGGCAATGTAAACCAGGCGGTTGTTGGCGATTGGCTCAACAAGGACACAGGTTTGTTTGGTGGTTTCTGCTAATTCTTTTAAATGCTGTTTGGCAATTTTTAAGTAGTCGTTGAATTCGGAAGCCCGGCTACCTAAAACAATTAAAAAAGATCCCAGGCTGAACTGCCTGGTGTTTTTGTCGTAGGATACCAGCCGGTAATCCAGAAGAACTTTCAATATCCGGTGGCAGGAACTTTTATTGATATTTAAATCCCGGGAGATTTCGGCAAGGGTGCGGTTTTTATTCCGGTATCTACTTAAATAAGTTAAGATTTTGATAGCCATTTCCACGGCCGGGGCTCCCGATTTATTTTCTTTTTCTTCTGAAACCATAACGTCACCTCTCCTAATTTATCATAACACTGCAAGTGGTTTAAGAAAAATTGTAAGAAAATTTTAAAATTTATTGCAAAATTATTGACATAAAAATTTAAATCCCGTTATACTATATATAAGACAATTATTTCATATATAAAACAAAAAAGCAAGAGGGAGGGGCGCTATGGATTTTACGATCAGTGAAGAACTGCAAATGATGGTGCAGACGGTCAAAGATTTTGTGGATAACGAAGTCGACCCTATCAGCCAACAAATTGATGAAGAAGACCGGGTGCCGGAGGAAATTATCCAGAAAGCAAGAGAGCTTGGACTCTTTGGTTTGAGCATCCCGGAAGAGTATGGCGGTGTGGGCAGCATTGGCATGCTGGGCAAATGTATAATTTATGAGCAACTTGGACGTACCGCCAATGGTTTTACCACTTTAATTGGTGCGCATACCGGTATTGGTACCACTGGTATCGTGGAGTTAGGCACCGAAGAACAAAAAAGAAGATATTTACCTGACCTTGCCTCGGGGAAAAAATTAGCTGCCTTTGCTTTAACTGAACCCGAGGCTGGTTCTGATGCCGCAAGTATCAGGACAACAGCCGTTAAAAAGGGAGACCGCTATATTTTAAACGGGGTAAAGCATTTTATCACCAACGGTCCCGATGCCGATGTCTTTACCATTATTGCGGTAACCGATAAAAGCAAAGGGGCTAAAGGTGGGATAACGGCGTTTATTGTCGAAAAGAACTTTCCGGGCTTTAAAGTGGGAACTATTGAGAAAAAAATGGGACTGCGAGGTTCCCATACCTCGGAAATTATCTTGGAAGACTGCGAAGTTCCGGAAGAAAACGTCCTGGGCAATGTCGGCGAAGGTTATATCAATGCCCTGAAAATCCTGGCCAAAGGGCGGGTAGGACTGGCTGCTCGCTGTGTTGGTTCCATGCAAAAACTTCTGGAGCTGTCTACCCGTTATGCCCAGCAGCGGGTCCAGTTTGGTAAGCCTATTTCGTCTTTCCAGGCTATTCAGCATATGCTGGCGGAAATGGCCGTAGATATTGAAGCAACCAGATGGTTTGCCTACCGGGTAGCCTGGCTTGTGGACCAGGGAGCAAAGGTCATTAAAGAGGCTGCTGCCGTCAAACTGTTTGCTTCGGAAGCTTATGGCCGGGTGGTCGATAAAGCGGTACAGATTTTTGGCGGCATGGGTTATATGAAAGAGTTTCCCATTGAAAGATACTACCGGGATGCCCGGATTACCAGAATTTATGAAGGAACTTCGGAAATTCAGAAGAATATCATAGCCTCCCAGATTTTAAAGGAACTGGGTTAATAAAGAGGTGGCTTGCATGCGGCGGGTAGCCATCATCGGAGCCGGGCAAACGCCCTACGGCGATTTTCCAGAGCTGGGGGTTAAAGAGCTTTTTGCTATGGCTTTTAAGGAAGCAATAGAGAGTGTCGATAAAGGGATTGACCCCCGGGAAATCCAGCAGGCCTTTATTGGCTCTTTAAGTGCCGGCAGCGGTTTTCAATTAGGACAGCTTGCTCCCTTATTAATGGGACATGTGGGTTTACCCAATGTTCCGGCGGTAAGGGTGGAAAATGCCTGTGCTTCGGGTGGATTTGCGTTATATAATGCGATTAATGCGGTTGCTTCCGGACAGTGCGATATTGCTCTTGTTGCCGGGGTTGAAAAAATGCGGGATGTTTCTTCGACCAAAGCCAAATACTGGCTTGGGATTTCCGGCGATACCGAGTTTGAAAGACTGGCAGGCTTAACTTTTGCCGGGATTTACGCTATAATTGCCCGGCGCTATATGGAGGAATATGGCCTTACCCGGGAGCAGCTGGCCAAAGTAGCGGTGAAAAACCACTATCACGGCAAAATGAATCCCAAGGCTCAGTTCAGACAGGAAATAACGGTGGAAACGGTGTTAAAGGGAGCACCGGTAGCTGATCCCTTTACGGTGTGGGACTGCTCACCTACCAGTGACGGAGCAGCGGTTGTCTTACTTTGCAGTGAAGACCGGGTAAAAGAGTTTACCGACCATCCAGTCTTTATCATCGGCTATGGAATTGGGTCCGATTACCTGGCTTTGCAGGATCGAGACAGTATTACAAGTTTTAAAGCCACCCGGCAGGCAAGCGCCAGAGCTTACCGGATGGCCGGGATAACTCCAAAAGAAATTGATTTTGCGGAAGTGCATGACTGTTTTACTATTGCCGAAATTTTAGCTTACGGTGACCTTGGCTTTGGCGAAAAGGGAGAGGTGATTAGGCTATTGGAAGAAGGGGAGACCTACCTTGGCGGACGCCTTCCGGTAAATGTCAGCGGCGGACTTAAAAGTAAGGGCCATCCTATTGGAGCTACCGGCTGCGGTCAGGCATACGAAGTGTTTAACCAGCTCCGGGGAAGGGCCAAAAATCCGGAGCGCCAGATAAAAAATGCCGAAGTAGGCTTATCCCACAATGTAGGCGGTTCCGGGGGAACGGCAGCGGTGTTTATTTACCGGAGGGAGGGGTAGCGATGGAAGTGGGGATAGTAAGTTACGGTACCTATTTCCCCGGCCTTAGAATAACCAGGAGCGAATACCAGAAAGCCCTGGGCAGCTGCGGAGCAAACTTCAGTGAGAAAACAGTTGCCGATTTTGATGAAGATTCGCTAACGATGGGTATAGCTGCTGCCAGGGATGCTCTTTTTGAAGGTATAAATCCTGAAGAAATTTCCCTTTTGACCTGGGCTTCCACCAGTCCACCTTACAGTGAAAAATTGCTTTCCGGCAGTATTGCGGAAATGCTCGGACTTAAAAAAAATCTATTTTCAGCTGAATACGGCCAATCTACCCGGGCCGGCGGTGAGGCTTTTTTAACGGCAGTAAGCTTAGTAAAAGGAGGCTTTGGCCAAAAAGCTCTGGTTATCGTGGCTGATGCTCCCAGGGCTAATGTTAAAGACCCCATTGAGCACGGACTGGCTGCAGGCAGTGCTGCCTTTATCCTGGGAACAGAAAATCTCCTGGCTGTGGTAGATAACTTTGTAGCTCTGGTCCAGGAAAATTTAGGCGAACGTTTTCGCAAAGCTGGCAGCGGTGAAATAAAAGATATCGGTGTTAAAACCTTTACCGGTGAGGCCTATCAAAAGTTGATAACAAAGGCGATAACCGAGCTTTTGGAAAAAGAAAATTTAAAGCCGGCTGATTACAATTATGCTGTATTGCACGAAATTGAAAGCCGCCTTCCCCTGAAAGCTGGCAAAAAACTTGGTTTTACCGACGAACAAATGCTACCAGGCCTGCTTTACGAAAATACGGGTGATACCGGTGCTGCTTCTCCCTTTTTAAGTCTGGCGGCAGTTCTGGACCGGGCTAAACCGGGAGAAAAAGTTATTGTAGCTGCTTATGGTTCCGGTGCCGGGGTGATAGCTTTTAGCCTGACAGTGAAAAAAACAGCAAATAGAGTGCCGGTTCGAGAAAAGCTTGCCTCAGGGAAAAAATATTTAAATTTTATTCAGTACCTCAGAGTTAAGAGGTATTTATAAGGGGTGAAGCCATGGGTGCGCATATTTCCATCCCCATGTACCAGCGGGCGGTAAAACAGAGATACCGCCTGGTAGGTTTAAAATGCTCCAACTGCGGTCAAATAATTTTTCCGCCCAAGGCTGGCTGTAAATTCTGCGGGGCGCTGGATAATTTTACCGAAGTGCAATTAAGCGGGCGCGGCAAAATTTATTCCTATACCGTTATTGCTGGAGCTGGAGCGCCTCCGGAATTTTCCGAAGAAGCGGCATACCGGGGAGCTTATCCGGTGGTGCTGGTGGAATTGGAGGAAGGTCCCCGGATTATAGCTCAATTGACCGAACCGGTACCGGCAGAAATTAAAATTGGGATGCCGGTGGAGATGGTTTTGCGGCAAATTTACACGGAAGAAGACGTAATCCGCTACGGTTACAAGTTTAAAGTTCTTGAAGGAGAGAAATAAAGCTGGCAAAAGTAATTGCCGGCAGTAAAAAAGAATAAGAGGGAGGTATTTTTATGGAAGTTAAAAAAATTTGTGTTGTTGGGGCCGGCAACATGGGTCACCAGATTTCCCTGGCTGCAGCTTTGGCCGGCTATCAGGTCACCTGCACCGACATTAACGAAGAAATCTTAAACAAGGCCAAAAAATTTGTGGAAACCTACTTACCAGAAAGGGTGGCCAAAGGAAAACTTACCGAGGAAGCAGCTGCCAAAGCTAAAGAAAATTTGACATTCACTTTGAGTCTGGAAGAGGCCTGCAAAGATGTGGACTTTGTCATTGAAGCGGTAATTGAAAAGCTGGATGTCAAGCGGGAATTATTTAAAAAGCTTGATGAACTTACCCCTCCCCATGCCATTTTAGCTACCAACAGCTCCTACATTGTCAGCTCCAAAATTGCCGATGTTACCAAACGCCCGGAAAAAGTTTTAAATATGCATTTCTTTAACCCTGCTCTGGTCATGAAACTGGTTGAAGTGGTTAAAGGACCTCATGTTGCCGATGAAACTGCAGAAGTGACGATGGAAGTAGCCCGGAAAATGGGCAAAGTTCCGGTTTTACTGCAAAAAGAAATTTACGGCTTTCTGGTAAACCGCATTTTAGCGGCTATTAAGGCTGAAGCGTTCTATTTATATGAAATAGGAATAGCCGATTATAAGGATATTGATACTGCGGTGGAACTTGGCCTTGGTCACCCCATGGGACCCTTTAGGTTAATGGATTTAACCGGTATCGACCTTACTTATTACGTTGAAATGGAAAGATACCGGGAAAGCCGGGATCCTGCCATGAAGCCATCTCCTACCGTAGTGGAGAAATTTGTTAAAGGAGAATGGGGCCGGAAAGTTGGTAAAGGCTTTTATGATTACACCCAGGAGAAAAAATAGAAAGCGGGGAGATTTGCTGTGGAATTTGAAAAAATTAAATTTGAGGTTACGGACGGTTATGCCGTTATTTACCTAAACAACCCGCCGGTAAATGCTCTTGGCCAGAAAGTTTTAAAAGATTTACAAAAAGCTTTGCAGGAAATTGAGAAAAATCCCGAGATTCGGGCGGTAATAATTAGCGGGGAAGGTAGCAAGGTTTTCTGTGCCGGGGCAGATATCACGGAATTTGCTGACCGGGCTAAAGGGATTTTACCGGAAGTGGAAGGAAGTGTTCTTTTCCGGCAAATTGAGCTTTTCCCCAAGCCGGTGATTGCTGCGCTAAACGGTAGCTCCTACGGCGGAGGAACCGAATTAGCAATAAGCTGTCACCTGCGCATTTTAGCAGACGATGCTTCCATGGCTCTGCCCGAGGTAAAACTGGGAATTATCCCCGGCTGGGGAGGTACCCAGAGGTTACCCCGGTTAATTGGTAAAACCAGAGCGTTGGAAGCAATGCTTACCGGAGAGCCAATAACGGCAGAAGAAGCCTTAAGGTACGGTCTGGTAAACAAAGTCGTACCCAAGGACCAGGTACTGACAGAAGCCCGGGCGCTGGCAGCTAAGCTTGCCAAAGGGGCGCCCATTGCTATGCGGGAAATTTTAAAGGCGGTAACTTTAGGGCTGGATACTTCAATAGAAGAAGGGTTAAAAATTGAGAAAGAAGGTTCAAAAGTGGCGTTTAGCAGTGAAGATGCGGTGGAGGGAAGAACTGCTTTCTTTGAAAAACGGCCGCCGAATTTTAAAGGCCGGTAAAAGGGGAGGGGAAAAATGCGTGATGCGGTAATTGTGGGGGCAGTAAGAACGCCCATTGCCAAAGAAAAAGGAGCATTAAAAGACCTGCCGCCGGAGGTTTATGCGGCGGAGGTAATTAAAGAAGTAATTAAACGAAGCGGCTTAAAAGACCCTTTAGAGGTGGATGAGGTAATTTTTGGCCACTGCCTGGGGGCTGTGGGCTGTATGGGCCGGGTAGCCTGGCTTAAAGCTGGGTTGCCGCTTGAAGTACCGGCGATAACGGTAGACCGGCAGTGCGGGTCCGGTTCTACTACTGTAAATTTAGCGGCTTCTCTTATCTGGGGCGGGGTTGGCGAGCTTTATCTGGCCGGTGGAGTGGAAAGCATGACCCGCCAGCCGTACCTGATGGAAAGGCCTACTGAAGCCTTTCAGCGGACCGCTCCTGCCTGGATACCAAGAAGAACATTAGCTCCAGCAGAAATAGGCGACCCTCCCATGGGAATTACGGCGGAAAACGTTGCGGAACGCTGGCAGATCAGCCGGGAAGAGCAGGATGAGTTTGCCTATTTAAGCCAGAAAAAAGCCGCCCGGGCCATCCAGGAGGGGCGCTTTAAAGAGCAGATTGTTCCCATTGTGGTTCCTCAGAAAAAAGGAGACCCGGTAATTTTTGATCAGGACGAGCATCCCCGGCCGAATACTACCCTCGAAGTCCTGGCCAAACTTCCGCCAGCCTTTAAGCCCGGCGGCACCGTAACTGCTGGCAACTCTTCGGGGATAAATGACGGCGCCGCTGCTTTATTAATTGCCAGCCGGCAGAAAGCCGAAAAATTGGGGTTAAAGCCTATGGCCAGAATAGTAGGTCATGCAGCTGCCGGGGTTGATCCCAATATTATGGGGATTGGTCCGGTTCCCGCAGTGAAAAAGGTTTTGGCCAAAACCGGCTTAACTTTAAATGACATTGATGTTATTGAGCTAAATGAAGCCTTTGCTTCTCAGTCAATTGCCGTATGCCGGGAACTGGGCATTGACTGGCGGGATGAAGAAAAATTTAATCCCAATGGCGGAGCAATAGCTTTAGGCCACCCGATTGCGGCGTCACTGGCCATCCTGGTGGTTAAAGCGGTTTATGAACTAAAACGCCGTCAGGGTAGATATGCTCTGATAACCGCTTGCTGCGGTGGAGGTCAGGGAGTAGCTACCATCATTGAAAATATCGACGATTAAACACACCAAATAAAGCGGCCAAAGGAATTGGCCGCTTTTTTAAAAAGGTTAAGGAAGTGAGGGGCATGAACTTTGATTTACCGGAGGATTTACTGGCAATTAAGCGTTTAGCCCGGGAATTTGCCGAAAAAGAAGTAAAACCCACAGCTGATGCCGATGATAAAGCTCATCGTTTTCGCCGGGACCTGGTGCAGAAAATGGGCGAGCTTGGGTTTTTAGGGTGCATTATTCCTGAAGAATACGGGGGTAATGGTCAGGGGTATCTGGCGATAGCAATCCTCTGTGAAGAAATAGCCCGGGTGCACAGTTCTCTTAGAATTATCTTTGCTGCCAATACTTTAGGTCCTGGAGTTACTATTTACCGTTACGGAACTGAAGAAGCGAAAAAGAAGTATTTACCCGGTCTTGTCAGTGGTGCTTTAATAGGATGTTTTGCTATTACTGAACCCAATGCTGGTTCTGACGTAGCTTCAATGACCACAAAAGCTATCCGTGATGGGGATTATTATATTTTAAACGGGAGCAAAATGTGGATTTCCCTGGCGCCGGTAGCGGATATTGCTTTGGTTTATGCTTATACCGACCCATCCCGGAGGGCCAAAGGGATGTCGGCTTTTATTGTGGACTTAAACAGCGAAGGTGTCACTATTGAACCCATTGAGGAAAAACTGGGAAACTGGGCGTCACCGGTGGGGGCGATTACTTTTGAAAATGTCCGGATTCCCGGGGAAAACTTATTAGGGCAGGAAGGGCAGGGTTTTAAAATTTGCATGCAGCAATTAGATGATACCAGGCTCGCTTCAGCCGCTGGGGCGGTTGGGGTAGCTCAGGCCTGCCTGGATGCTGCTGTTGAATATGCCAACACCCGGGAACAGTTCGGGCAAAAAGTTGGCCAGTTTCAGATGATTCAGGACTGGATTGCCCAGATGGTGGTGGAGATTGAAGCGGCTAGACTTTTAACTTACCGGGCGGCTTTTCTAAAAGATAAAGGAGTACCAAATACCCGGGAAACATCAATGGCAAAGCTTTTTGCCGGTGAAACCGCCAGCAAATGTGCCGATTATGCTTTAAGAATTTTTAGTGCCTACGGGTATTCGGAAGAGTACCCGGTAGCGCGCTATTTTCGCGATGCCAAGTACTACCAGATAGTGGAAGGAACCAGCAATATTCATAAGCTTATCTTAGCCCAGGATGCCCTGGGCTACCGTAAGGCTAACCGTAATTAAGATTGTTCGAGGGGGGGAAAGATGAGCGCTCAGGAAATTTTATTAGAAAAAAAAGAGGGTATTGCCACTATTACCTTAAACCGTCCTGAAAAAATGAATGCTTTTACGTTAGAAATGATTGACCGGTGGGTTAATTTTTTACAGGAATGCCAGCAGGATGACGCTGTAAAAGTTATTGTTTTAACCGGGAGCGGCAAAGCTTTTTGCACCGGTGGAGATTTAGAATTACTGGAAAAAACAGCTAAAAGCACTCCTCTTGCCAGTAAAAATTTTATCTGGAAGCATATTCAGAAAATACCGCTTTTGTTATGGGAGGTAATCGATAAACCGGTAATTGCGGCTATCAATGGTACGGCGGTGGGAGCCGGGCTTGATATGGCACTGATGTGTGATCTGCGTTTTGCTGCGGAATCTGCCCGCTTTTCCGAGGGATATATCAGGTTGGGCCTGGTTCCGGGGGATGGAGGAGCTTACTTCTTACCCCGTCTTATTGGTATTGCAAAAGCTTTGGAACTTCTCTGGACCGGAGATTTTATCGATGCCAGGGAGGCACATCAACTTGGACTGGTAAACCGGGTTTATCCTGATGATAAATTACTGGAAGAGACGTATAAATTTGCCGAACGGCTGGTAAAAGGGCCGGAAGTGGCGATTAGAATGATAAAAAGAGCGGTTTATCAGGGGTTAAGGATGGATTTAAGAGCTGCTTTAGATCTGATTTCTTCGCACTTTGCTATCGCCCAGTTTACCGATGACCACCGGGAAGGATTAAAAGCTATAAAGGAACGTCGGCCTCCGGTTTTTATGACAGAAGATAAGTAGATGAAGATAGAGGAATTAATGCCGGATGTAGAATCACCCAGATTTATGAGTGCACCAATCAGATTAAAATTTTTCGGATATTACGAAAATTAAAAAAATTATTTCATCAGGAGGGGTTTTATGGCTGCCGAAAATACCGCAATGCCCTGGCTAAAGCATTATGTGAAAGGGGTAAGACCGCACATCGACTATCCGGAAAAAACATTACCGGAACTTTTGTGGGAAACGATTGAAAAATATCCGGGAATTATCGCAACCATTTTTTTGGGTGAAAAAATGACGTACAAAGAGTTTGGTGAAAAAGTAAAAAGGTTAACCCGGGCCTTAAGTCAAATTGGGATTAAAAAAGGCGACCGGGTAGCAATTATGCTTCCCAACTCTCCCCAGTTTGTAATGAGCTATTTTGCCATCTTATCTCTGGGCGGGATTGTCGTTCAGCTTAATCCCATGTACGTCGAGCGGGAAATTGAGTATTACTTAAACGACTCCGGTGCCGAAACGATTATTTTGTTAGATGTTTTATACCCGCGAGCCCGGGCGGTAAAAGGAAACACTTCGCTTAAGAATATTATTGTAGTTAATATTCCACAACTCGGAACATATCCCGGTGAGTTTGGCCCGGAAGTTTATCACTTTAATGATTTGGTGCTAAACAGTGAGCCGGATGTTCCGGAAGTAGCGGTAAGCCCCGATGATGTGGCAGTTTTGCAATATACGGGCGGAACGACCGGCGTTTCGAAGGGAGCAATGTTAACCCATAAAAATTTAGTAGCTAATGCTTACCAGGTGCGGGAATTTTCCCATCGCCTTTTTGTTCCCGGACAGGAGCGAATTTTAATTGCCTTACCTCTTTTCCATGTTTACGGAATGACCACAGGCATGAATTTAGCTACTTGCTTTGGTGGTACCATGATTTTAGTTCCCAGGTTTGAGGCAGGCCTTATTTTAGAGCATATCGATCTTTACCGTCCTACCGCTTTTCCCGGTGCTCCTACCATGTATATTGCTTTACTGAACCATCCGGATCTTACCAGGTATGACTTAAAGTCCATCTACGTTTGCGTCAGCGGTTCCGCGCCTCTGCCGGTAGAAGTCCAGACAAAATTTGAAGAAATTACCGGGGCCATAGTGGTGGAAGGCTACGGTTTGTCCGAAGCTTCACCGGTAACCCACTTAAATCCAATTGGCGGCTTAAGAAAAATTGGTTCGATTGGCGTACCTTATCCTGATACCCTTGCTAAAATCGTTGATTTAGAAACAGGGGAAGATTTACCGCCGGGAGAAATTGGCGAGCTGGTAGTAAAAGGACCGCAGGTGATGAAAGGTTACTGGAATCGTCCCGAAGAAACAGCCCAGGTCCTGAAAGACGGCTGGTTATACACCGGCGACATTGCCAGAATGGATGAAGATGGCTTTTTCTACATTGTTGACCGGAAAAAAGACATGATTATTGCCAGCGGTTACAACATTTATCCCCGGGAAGTAGAAGAGGTACTTTACCAGCACCCCAAAGTTAAAGAAGCGGTTGTGGTGGGTGTTCCCGATGCTTACCGGGGAGAAACGGTCAAAGCCTATATTGTGGTTAAAGATGGTGAAACCTTAACGGAGCAGGAAGTAATTGACTTCTGTAACGCTCGCCTGGCCCGCTATAAAGTACCGCGCCTGGTGGAATTCAGATCCGAACTTCCGAAAACTGCCGTGGGTAAAGTTTTACGCCGTCTACTGCGGGAGGAAGAACTAAAAAAGCATGGTGGTGAAAAATCTTGACTAAACCGGTGGTTTCAATTGTAAAGTTTGAGGATGCGTATCATTCTCTGAGAAAAGCCCTTGAACTCTGTGATGGCCTTTCGGGTTTAAAAAAAGATGACAAAATTTTAATAAAGCCCAACTTGGTTTCCTGGGATTTTAACCTGCCCTTTCCGCCCTTTGGGGTCGTGACAACATCGGCGGTTATGGCGGCGCTGGTTCGAATTCTCAAAGAAGAAGGATTTAGCCGGCTGACAATCGGCGAGGGTTCTCTTATGAACCCTCGCCCCATGGGAAGGCAAATTTTTAAGGTTTTGGGTTATGAAAAGCTGGCGGAAAAGTACGGTGTGGAGCTGGTAGATTTTAATGAAGAAAAGTTTACGGAAATAGATTTTGGCCCCATTAAGCTTTCGGTAGCCAATAGAGCTTTAAAAGCCGATAAAATCATTAACCTTCCGGTCTTAAAAACCCACAACCAGTGCAAAATTTCCCTGGGGATTAAAAATCTAAAAGGTACGATTAGCCGCCGTTCCAAAACTCACTGCCACGGTAAAGACTGGGATTTAGAACATACCTTTCCTCATTTAGCTACCCGGTTACCTGTTGCTCTAACAATTATTGACGGTGTATTTGTCTTAGAAAAAGGTCCGGGTCCTACCGGCAAAGCCTACCGCAAAAACTTAATTATTGCCTCGACGGACATTTTAGCGGCCGATATCGCGGGGGCAGAAATCATAGGCTACCGGGCAGAGGAAATAGAGCATTTACGCTATTTTGCCGGTCTAACTGGGAGAAGCCTTGACCTGCAAAATCTGGAAATTCGAGGTGAAGATCTTAACGCCCACCGGCAATTTATTGATTACGACTGGGAATGGCAGGAGGGGGATTTAGGGCCCATTGGTTTTGCCAAAAGGGGTATAACCGGAATTGCCATCAGAAAATACGATAGTTCCCTCTGTACCGGCTGTTCGGGAATGTATAACCCCATGCTTATAATGTTTATGTCGGCTTTTAAAGGTAAGCCCTTCCCCAATGTAGAAGTGGTAAGCGGTAAAAGGCAGCTCGCGTCACCGGGCTTTGACTATACCGTTTTATTTGGCAAATGTGTCTGTGAATTAAACAAAGATAATCCCAATATAAAACATGCCATTGCTTTAAAAGGCTGTCCGCCTTCCATAAAAGACCTTGAAGAAGGCCTCAAGGAAGCCGGTATCTTTTGCAATTATGACGAATACGTAAATTACCGGCACTACATTTTTAACCGTTACAAAAAAGAAGAAGGCTTTGATTTAGAACTTTATTCGATAAGCTAAATTCCTGAAGTAAATGAATGACCTTCAGTGCAAAACACTGGATTTCGGGGAAAAAACCACCGGTTTGATTTTTGCGGTAGACCAAATCCGGGAAGGGTTATTGAAAAATAAAAAGGGAGGGGAAGGCAGTGATTAGTTTTGAATTAACGGAGGAGCAAAAAGCTATTCAAAAGATGGCCAGAGATTTTGTCAGAAAAGAAATTATTCCTATTGCCGCGGAATACGATGAAAAGGAAGAAATACCCTGGCAGGTGATTGAAAAAGTATTTAAAGCCGGACTTATGAATCTCCATGTTCCGGTGGAGTACGGCGGGCAGGGAGTGGATTTTATTACCGAAGCTATTGTTGCTGAAGAAATGGCTTACGGCTGTCTTGGGATAAACGGAACCTTTGGGAATAACGCCCTGGCACTGACTCCGCTTTTAATTGCCGGGACCGAAGAGCAGAAGGAAAAGTTTCTAAAACCGTTTTGCGCCAAACCCAACTTAGCAGCTTTTTGCTTAACCGAACCGGAAGCCGGTTCTGACGTTTCCGCCATTAAAACCACCGCCCGGCTGGAAGGGGATGAATGGGTTTTAAACGGGACAAAATGTTTTATCACCAACGGCGGGGTGGCGAGCCTTTACACGGTTTTTGCAACCGTTGATCGGAGTAAAGGGATAAAGGGGATTACGGCTTTTTTAGTTCCGGGGGATACGCCGGGGATTTATGGCGGAAAAAAAGAAAAGAAAATGGGCGACCGGGCGTCTCACGTAGCGGAGGTGATACTGGAGAATGTCAGGATTCCCAGGGAAAATGTTTTGGGGGAGGTGGGCAGCGGTTTTAAGATTGCCATGCAAACTTTAGACCAGACGCGCCCGATGATTGGGGCAACGGCGGTAGGGGTTGCCCGGCGGGCTTTAGATGAAGCGCTTAAATATGCTAAAGAGCGAAAACAGTTTGGCCGTCCCACAGTCGAATTTCAGGCAATTCAATTTATGCTGGCCGATATGGCGATGCAGATTGAAGCAGCCCGGGCGCTGGTCTGGAAAGCCTGCTGGATGCTGGACCAGGGCATGAAAGCAACTAAAGAGGGCGCGATGGCGAAATGTTTTACCAGTGATGTAGCGATGAGGGTTACGGTGGATGCGGTGCAGATCCTTGGCGGTTACGGCTACATGCGGGACTATCCGGTGGAGAAATTGATGCGGGATGCGAAAATTACGCAAATCTACGAAGGCACCAACCAGATTCAAAGACTGGTAATTGGCCGGGAACTTTTGAAAGATTGAGAAAAAATTTTTTAAGGTGAATGTTTAGAAAATTTTAAAAATTAAATCCATTTCAAGGAGGGGTTTTATGGGTTCGGTATATCAGGCTAAACCCTGGTTAAAACATTATTCCGAAGGGGTCAGGGCGAGTCTTAACTATCCGGAAAAAACTCTCCATGAGCTTTTCTGGGAAACCACGGAAAAATATCCTGGGTTAACGGCTACTGTATTTTTGGGGCAGGAAATGACCTATAAGGAGCTGGGAGAAAAAATAAAACGGTTTACAAACGCTTTAAGTAAACTTGGCATTAAAAAAGGTGACCGGGTGGCGGTGATGCTTCCCAACTGTCCGGAGTTTGTGATAAGCTACTTTGCCATCTTAACCCTTGGGGGCATTGTGGTCCAGACAAATCCCATGTATGTGGAAAGGGAACTGGAGTACCAGTTAAACGATTCCGGTGCCGAGACCATTATTTTATTGGATGTTTTGTACCCGAGAGCTAACGCGGTAAAAGGAAATACCGCTCTTAAAAATCTCATAGTGGTCAATATCCCACTAATCGGCACCTATCCCGGTGAATTTGGACCTGGAGTTTATAAATTTAATGATTTAATCTCCGACTCGGAACCCAATTCTCCTGAAGTTACCGTAACTCCCGACGATGTGGCGGTATTACAGTATACCGGCGGAACAACAGGTATTTCCAAGGGGGCAATGCTGACCCATAAAAATTTGGTGGCCAATGTCTATCAGGTGAGAGAATTTTCTAACGGTATCTTCTTTGACGGCCAGGAGAGAATCTTAACAGCCCTGCCTCTCTTCCATGTCTACGGAATGACCTGCTGCATGAATTTGGCCACCTGCTTTGGCGGAACGATGATTTTAATTCCCAAATTTGATGCAACTCTCCTGCTGCAACACATCCAGCGCTACCGTCCAACTTCCTTCCCCGGCGCTCCCACAATGTATGTAGCTTTACTGAACCACCCGGACCTGACGAAATACGACTTAAGGTCGATAAATGTCTGTGTAAGTGGTTCCGCACCGCTTCCTGTGGAAGTACAAACCAAATTTGAAGAAGTTACCGGTGCCGTGGTTGTGGAAGGCTACGGCTTGTCCGAAGCGTCTCCGGTGACCCACTGTAACCCCATAAGAGGGACCAGAAAAATTGGCTCAATTGGTGTTCCTTATTCCGATACCATAGCCAAAATAGTAGATATCGAAACCGGAGAGGAATTACCGCCCGGACAGATTGGTGAATTGGTTGTAAAAGGTCCGCAGGTGATGAAAGGCTACTGGAACCGTCCCGAAGAGACCGCCAGAGCCTTAAAGGATGGCTGGCTTTATACCGGCGACCTGGCCAAAATGGATGAAGACGGCTTTTTCTACATTGTTGACCGGAAGAAAGACATGATTATTGCGGGAGGCTACAACATTTATCCCCGGGAAGTTGAAGAGGTACTTTATCAGCACCCCAAAGTTAAAGAAGCGATTGTAGTAGGTGTGCCGGATCCTTACCGCGGTGAAACGGTCAAAGCGTTTATTGTCGTAAAGGAGGGAGAAACCTTAACGGAGCAGGAAGTAATTGAATTCTGCAACGCTCACCTGGCCCGCTACAAAGTGCCGCGCCTGGTGGAATTCAGATCCGAACTTCCCAAAACTGCCGTGGGTAAAGTCTTACGCCGGCAGTTACGGGAAGAAGAGTTAAAAAAACAACAAAGAAATTAGCCCCGGTAGAAAAAGCTGTGCTGGCTAATTTGGCAGATGGCGAGGAACATAAGGAGGGGGGAGTTAGGTAATGCGAACAGCAGAGGAATATATGGAAAAACTGTTTAAAATGCGGAAAAACGTTTACTATAACGGGGAATTAATAGGCCGGGACGACCCGCGATTAAGACCCGGGATAAATGTTATCTGTGAGACCTTTAATTATGCCGCCGACCCGCAGTATGAAGAGTTATTAACAGCAACCTCGCACCTTACCGGGAAAAAAATAAACCGCTTTACCCATATCCATCAAAGTCCGGAAGATTTACTGAAAAAGCAGGAAATGACCCGGTTTATGTGCCAGCGAGTGGGCGGCTGTGTCCAGCGTTGCATGGGTATCGATGCTTTAAACGCTTTATCGGTAGTAACAAAAGATATGGATGATGCTCTCGGTACCAATTACCACGAACGTTTTTTAAATTACCTTAAATACTACCAGGAAAACGATCTGGTGGGCAACTGTGCGCAAACCGACGTTAAAGGCGACCGTTCTCTTCGTCCTCACCAGCAGGCTGACCCTGACCTCTATTTGCGGGTGGTTGAGAAACGAAAGGACGGGATTGTTGTCTCGGGGGCTAAAGCTCACAATACCATAGCTCCCTATGCCGATGAAATAATTGTGCTACCAACCCGGATGATGACCGAAAAAGACAAAGACTGGGCAGTAGCCTTTGCAGTTCCGGCGGATGCCGAGGGGATAACCCAGATTATCAGGATTTCCAATCCCCGTCCCCGCCAGAAATTAGATGCACCCTATGCCAATTATGGTTCTGCTGACTCCCTGACAGTTTTTGACCGTGTCTTTGTTCCCTGGGAGCGGGTCTTTATGTGCGGGGAATGGCAGTATGCCGGTCAGTTAGCCCTGCTGTTTGCCACCTACCACCGCCACAGTTATACCGGCTGTAAACCGGCAGTAACGGATATCATCATGGGTACTGCAGCTCTGGTGGCCGAATACAACGGCGTGGAAAAAGCTTCGCACGTCCGGGATGCCTTAGCTGAACTTATCGCTGTTGCCGAGCTTGTCTATGGTGCCGGGATTGCGGCAGGAGTTAAAGCTAAGAGAGCAGCATCCGGAACATATATTCCGGAAGTAGTTTACGCCAACGTTGCCCGCTATCATGCCGGGGTTAATGTCTACCGTGAATTTGAATTGCTGGCGGAGCTGGCCGGTGGACTACCCGCAACCCTGCCGCCGGAAGGCGACTTTTACAACGAAGCAACTAAGGGCTATCTGGAGAAGTACATCATGCGGAAAGCGGGAATATCTGCTGAAAATCAGCACCGCTGCTTTAGATTTATAAGTGACCTTCTGGTTTCAGCCCAGGCTGGCGTAAAACAGGTGGCGGGAGTCCATGGTGGAGGATCTCCCATAATGGAAAAGATTACAATTTACGGCCAGTATAATATTGAAGAAAAGAAAAAGCTGGCTAAATATTTAGCGGGGATAAAAGAATAAGAAATGGAGGGATTTAGATGCCCTATGCTGAGGTTAACGGTATTCGGATGTTTTATAAAGAACACGGAAGCGGTCCACCGCTTCTCTGCATCATGGGTTTAGGAGGCAATGCGGACTGGTGGAGCGACCGGTTTGTCTTTGAGATGAGTGAGGACTTCCGGCTCATTTTACCGGACAACCGGGGAGCAGGTAGAAGCGACTGCCCTGAAGAGCCCTGGACTATAGAAACCAATGCCGATGATTTAAAGGAACTTCTGGATGTCTTGAAAATAGAAAAAGCTCACATTTTTGGCATTTCGATGGGCGGGATGATTGCCCAGATTTTTGCCATTAAATATCCGGAACGGGTAGAAAAACTGGTACTGGGCTGTACTTTTTGCGGAGTAAAACACGGGATACCTTCCCAGGCTCTTCTCTGGGAAGATACTTCCCTGGAGGAGCGGGCCCGCAAAACCGCTAACTTAATCTTCTGTGAAGAAACAATTAAAAAGTACCCACAGGTAATTGATTTATTTGTGGAGCGTTACATGAAACTTCCCACTTCCAGGGAAGGTTTTTTCCGCCAGCTAAATGCTATTTTGAACTTTGATAGTTTCAATGATTTAAATAAAATCACTGCCCCAACCTTAATCATGACCGGGATGGAAGATCAGATATTGCACCACGAAAACTCCGACATCCTGCGAAAACACATTCCGAACTCCCGTTTAATAAAGTTTAGCCCTGCCGGCCACGGATTTTTTGAAGAAGTACCGGAAGTATTGGATATCTTAAAAAGCTTCTTTAAAAGCTAAAACTTAAACCCCTTGAGGGAAATTTCAGGGGGTTTTAAACTCCTATTGTTAGCAAAAGGAAATTACCTTGCTCTGGCAGATGTTTTCTTTTATTGAGCGACTTAAGGATAAAATGTTATAATTTGAAAAAAGCTTCAGGAGGGAGAGGAAGATGAAGGTAGTAGCATTTAACGGCAGTCCCAGAGCAAACGGAAACACTTATCAAGCCTTAAAGCTGGTTTTGGCGGAGTTAGAAAAAGAGGGCATTGAGGGAGAAATAATCCAGGTGGGGGATAAGGTGATAAGAGGCTGTCTTGCTTGCGGCAAGTGTGTAAGGAATAAAAACGAAAGATGTGCCATTGACGATGAAGTAAACGACTGGATTCAAAAAATGAAAGAGGCGGATGGCATAATCTTAGGCTCCCCCGTCCACTATTCTGGTATAACTGCGACTATGAAAGCGTTTTTAGACCGGGCGTTTTACGTAGCTTCCGCCAACGGCGGACTTTTCCGGCATAAAGTTGGTACTGCGGTGGTAGCAGTCCGGCGTTCGGGCGGGATATCAGCCTTTGACCAGTTAAATCACTATCTAAACTATGCCGAGATGTTTATTCCAACCAGCAACTACTGGAATGTCATCCACGGCACCAAACCCGGAGAAGCTTTGCAGGATGAAGAGGGAGTGCAAATTATGAGGGTCCTCGGAAAAAACATGGCTTATCTTTTAAAGCTCATAGCAAAAAGCAAAGGTGAGATCGAAGCTCCGGAGAAAGAAAGTAAGGTATATACCAATTTTATTCGGTAAACGCTGTAACATGATAAAGATAGAGGTCGTATCTAAGACTGACTATACCCCCTGAAAAGGGGGTTTTATTTTAGAAAAATGCAGGAAAAACAAGGAAGAGAAAGAATTATATAACTTGGAATTTTCTTAAATATAAAAAGCAGAAAGTTAGGGTGAATTAATACCATGAAGAGGTAGGAAAATTAAAACAAAAAATATCAAGTAATTGGAACGTTAAGGTGCCAGCTAAGCTTTTAAAACAAAATCGGGAATCAAAGAAGAATTTTATAAAAAAAAATATTGCCGAAAAATGCCGGGGAAAAAGAGAAAATCAAAGAAAAGATTGACGATGCTGTTCCAGGGTTTCTTGGTAAAATCTTAAAGCTTGCGGCGGATATAATTTATAACCTTGAACAAAAAAAGTAGTACGATAAATTTAAAAATTTTTTCTATTATTACCTTCGGAGTGGCGAATAATAAACGATGTTGTTTTAGAGCGGCTGGAAGATGAGTTTATTCAAATAGAATACGGATTGGTTAAAAACCGTAGATTGCATCATGCCGGTACTTGATAACGGCCTTGCTTTATCAATATATCTTCGAGGCAAAAAGAAAACAATATTTCACTTTCCGAAATAGAAGATTTAGCAAATCGTATTATAAACGCTAAGTCTTTTGCCAAAATGCCTATCCTGGAAAAGATAGAGAAAAAGCGGAAGAAAAACAAAAAAACCAGAAGAAAAAGCGGTAGCTAAAGGAAGTGTAAAAATAAAACCTACTATGGAAAAAGGCAAAACCAAGGAAGGCAAAGAATACATGAAAATAAGAAGTACCGAAGAAATTGCCAATCTTTTACGAGAACGCTATATTAAAATGGGTAAAAAAGTATCCCAGTTTTATAAAGATAAATATGAGGATGGCGCCTGGTTCTTTTATTATGAGTGATTTGTTTCATAACTGTTGTTGAAATGAATAAATTAGGATATATGCATATATAAAATAATTCAAAAAAATAGTGGTGATGAATTATGTTAAGAGAATTGTTACTTGATGTCCTAAATAATTACAAGAATGAAACAAATGAAAATAAATTTAGTAAAAATGTAAGGATTTATAAAGTGTTAACTTATGATTTTAAAGATTATTTAGGAAAATACGTAAACAATGATATTTATGAAGTTAAAGGCTCAGCTGGTCAGGGAGTTTGGACAAAATATCCTTGGGTAGCTATTTATAATAAAAAAATAACAAATAGCATTCAGGAAGGGGTTTATATTGTTTACTTATTTTCTGAAGATATGCAAAGGGTTTATTTAACCTTAAATCAAGGTTGTACAAAATTAATTGAAGAATTTAGAAAGAAGAAACTTGTTATTGATCAGCTAGTTAAAACGCGGGAGGAAATTAGAAGGAACATCCCAAATGGTAGTTTTAAAATTGATAATAAGTTGAAAATTGGTTATGTGTTTTATGAGGAAGGAAGTATTTTTTATAAAGAGTATTCTCGGGACAATATGCCTGAAGAAAATATTCTTTTAAATGATTTGAAAGAATTAATTGATAAATATGAAGTATATTATCATAATATCTTTTTAGGCAAGAACGACTATATTAAAGGAAGTGTTCAAATGAAAGGGCAAGAACCCAATAAAATTATCCAAAAAATTAAAAACTATATACAATCTAAAGGTTTCAATTACTCATATGAAGAATTATGCAATTTTTATTTGTCACTTAAAACAAAACCTTTTGTAATTTTAGCTGGGATAAGCGGAACAGGAAAATCAAAACTTGTGAGGTTATTTGCTGAAGCAGTTGGAGCAACCACTGAAAATGGCCGTTTTTCAATAATACCAGTTAGACCTGATTGGAACGATAATAGCGAATTGTTTGGGTATAAGAATATAAAAGATGAATTTGTACCTGGATACTTAACAAAGATTATTGAAAAAGCAAAAATAGAAACCGATAAACCTTATTTTGTTTGTTTAGATGAAATGAACCTGGCAAGAGTTGAGTACTACTTGAGTGATTATTTAAGTTTAATAGAATCCAGGAAATTTAGTGGGAATGAGATAATTACTGATAAATTAGAATTTGTAAATGGAATAACGATACCGCAGAACTTATATTTAATAGGAACCGTTAATATGGATGATACTACTTATTCTTTTAGTAGGAAAGTATTGGACAGGACAAACACCATTGAATTTTCCGAGGTAGATTTTGACTTGGAGCATTTTATAGTTAATGCTGATGAACAAATAGAAATTGGTTATGAAGAACTAGACAATAGCTTTTTTAGGAGTGATTATCTAACTATAAAAGATGCTTTAAAAGAAGATATTGAATATGTAAAAACTATCAATAATAAAATCACTCATTTAAATGAAATATTGAAAAAAGCCAATAAACATTTTGGATACCGGGTAAGAGACGAAATTGTATTTTACATGTTATACAATAAAAAGTTGCAACTTTTAGATGAAGAAATAGCTTTTGATTACCAAATAATGCAAAAGATTTTACCGACAATTGTTGGAAGTGAACAAAAAATAAAGGAAATATTGATTGAACTATATAACTTCTGTAACCCTAATCATCAAATTGCCGATTTACCATCATATATTGAAGATGCCGAGAAATTTTTGGGAGAAGCAACTTATAAAAAAAGTGCGAAAAAAATAATTGAAATGTTGAGGAGATTTGAAGATGGTTTCACCTCCTACTGGATTTAAAACAATAATGTCTATTACTACTGATGAATTTGAATTAGTTATAAGCGGAAAAATTGAAAACCAAAAAGTGGTACGTTTAAAAATAAATTTTAATCAAGAAGCATATTTTGATGTGCAATATTTTGGAAAAGGATCATGCATTGTAAAGACCGTTGATTGTTTTGGAAATTTAGCAATTAATAATGGTAACGTAATGATGCCAGCTTTTTTTGAGGAAAATTTATATCAAATGTACTTAGAAAAAAAAGAAGACATTGACATCGAAATATATCATATTAGCGATGAAATAAAAAATTCATTTTGTCAATATGGCAAGGTTATTGTGGGAAGCTTTAATTTTTCCGGAGAAGTTGGTCATACAGTTTTTAAGGTAAAAAATAAAGACAAAATATTATTGTTACCGCTCACACTAATTGACCACATTTAGCTCAAATTAAGTGGCCGCAAATATTGCTCACTTTATTTGGCCAGGCAGTTTTTTATACTGCCTGGCCATTGGCATAATTTTATACAGAAAATTCATTTTCAATTACTACCTTGACCATACGGTCATCAATAAGCCGTTTCTGTTCGGCTGCAGCTGCCATTAGACAAGCAATGCACAGGTTATTGATTTTCCGGGCAATGCCACCAGCATACTCATAGACCATATCCAAGGCAT